>NZ_JBGFGN010000111.1:0-1469 GCF_041224595.1 Donghicola sp. XS_ASV15
AAACCGCCAGCCGCTACATGATGGTCGAGGCATTCGCTCAGATCGACAACGAGGAGACAGACCCAATTCTCAGCATAAAAGCCGCCTGATCATGACCTCAGGCCACCCGACAAATTACACCACCTTGACGGACGTGACCCCCCGCGACATCATTCTTTGTGCCGTGCGCTGGTATCTGCGCTATCCACTGTCCTATCAGGATGTCGTGGATTTGCTAGCGGAGCGTGGAATCACGGTTGATCGATCCACGGTCTATCGCTGGGTTCAAAAGTTCGGGCCGGAATTGACCAAACGCACCGAGAAGCATCTGCAGCGTGCCAGCGTCGATTGGCATGTTGATGAGACCTACATCCGCGTTGGCGGCAAATGGCGGTATTTGTGGCGTGCGGTCGATGCAAACGGTCAGATGATCGATTTCCGCCTGACCGCCAGACGAGATGCGAAAGCCGCCAAAGCGTTTCTAAACAAAGCGATTGAGCATGTACGGCTGCATCGCCCGGTGACAATTGTGACCGATAAAGCTCAAGCTTATCGGCGTGTCATTCGCGAGATCAATCATCGCTACGATCCTCACTTCGACAGCATCCGACATATCGACAGAAAGTGGCGGAACAACCTGATCGAGAGCGATCATGCCGCCATGAAACGACTCCTTGGTTACCGACAAAGCTTTCGATCCTTGAGATCAGCCAAGGCAACCCTGAGCGGGATTGAGACGATGCGCACCATCAAACGTGGCCCCATCCATCACAAACAACCAGGCGTTCAGGGCGAGATCCAGTTCATCTGCAAAATCTTTGATGCCGCATGATCCAGCGCACCCATCAACGCAAACGATCAACCGCAGCCAATTAATGCAACAGTCCCGGCGGACCAGTTCAATGGGGGAGGCTCAATAACCTGCATACGGTTTCCAGCTCTTCGGTATCTTGCAGAGTACACTAACTCAACAATTCTTGTAACCGCACCATAGAGAAGTGATCCAGCCTGGGGTCCACAACCCCCTTGGCCCAGATCAGATCAGGATGCGTGAAGCCGGACGAGTAGGGTCTGCTCGGCATACTCTCAATAATCGTGCCGGTGCGTGTGCAGAACTCCCAGTCAATCAGATAGCACTGTCCGGCGGCGACAATGACGTTAGACGGGCGCAGATCGCAAAAGGTGTAACCCGCCTCGTGAACAGGCTCGAGGCAAGCGTGGAGCGCGGCCTCGTCAAGCGTCTCGGCGACCAAAAGATGCCCCTCGATGTAAGGGACAAGAAAGGACTGCTCTCCGATCATAACTTCCCGATGTGCGATGCCATGCAAACAGCGCGCTTCGTTGTGCAAATGTGAACGGCGGAGCAATACTCGGCCACGGTAGCGACGGCATAGTGTTGTCGCGGGCGGCGTAAAAGTCGTCCACTTTTGCCCTTTCGGATTTCGGGAGGGCTTGGGGATATACACCGTGGACTTGTATTTGAAGGTGCG
>NZ_JBGFGN010000131.1:0-109718 GCF_041224595.1 Donghicola sp. XS_ASV15
GCCGTCGATCTGGTCGTACGCTTTGAAGTCACCGAAGTACTTGGTGATCGCTGCGGTCAGAGTGGTCTTACCGTGGTCAACGTGACCAATGGTGCCGATGTTGACGTGCGGTTTGCTACGCTCAAACTTTTCCTTTGCCATCGATGGCGCCTCGTAGTTGGGGGGGCAGCCTGCCCCGGTTCAGCATCGCGGGCGATGTATTGGACGCACAGAAGAAAATCAAGCGTCAGATGACATAGAGAACGCGAGAAGCGGGGTTGTGTCGTTGTCGCACCGGTCGCAGGCGGGAATTTTCGATGATCCGCTCTTGGGTTGGCCTATTCGGCGGCGATTTCGGCGGGCGCGATCTCTGGGTCTACGGTCACCGGGGTTTCAGCGGTGTCTTCGCCCTCTGCCTCTGGCGCTTCGGCGGTTTCGGCGCTCTCTTCGCGGTCATCGACATAGGGTTCGACCGGGGGGACATCGAGGCCGAACTCCTCGATGTTGTTTTTCAGCCAGTTCTCGATGCGCTTGGCCGCATTGTAAGACAGATTTGCCATCTGCTCTTCGCGGGTCTGGGTCAGGCCGGAGCCCACAACGGATTTTCCGTTCAGCGATTCGAGCGCCATGATGCGCTCCGGCTCGTCATTCACCTTTTCGCCCTTTTCGTCATCCCAGAGGGTGACGTTCAGGATCACGACCGATTTCGGCGCCAGCACCAGCGGGATGCCCGTCTGCGCGACCACGTAGCCATCGACGCTGATCCCGAGGTGGTAGAGCTTGTCGCCCTCGTAGCGGCCGAAGCGGTCAGAGATCGCAGCGCGCATGGTGTCCACCCACTCTTCGGGGGCGACATCACGGGACAGCGGCCCCTGCACAGGATGGGGCGCGACGACCACATTGTGACCCAAGCGGAAGTGACCGAGCGGCACCGGCGGCTGATCCAGATCGGATTTATTGCCACAGGCGGCGAGGATACAAAGCATGGCGATGGCAAAAAAACGGGTCATATTGGCTCCGGTCGCGGGTTCGCTGAGGGGGATAGCCTGTTTTCCGCCGGAGTAGCAACGCTAGATCCCCCGCCGTGGACCGGCAAGTCAGTGTCCCGCAGTGTTCGAAAAAACAAAGATCGTCATCACGCCTGCCAAAATCAGCCCGATTCCCAGTAAGGCGGGCAGATCCAGCCGGTCGTGGAACACCACCCAACCGACGATCGAAATCAGCACGACGCCAAGGCCGCTCCAGACGGCGTACACAATTCCAACGGGGAGGACACGCAAGGCAATGGTCAGCAGGTAAAAGGCCGCAAGATAGCTCACGATCATGACAGCCGTCGGCCCCATGCGGGTGAACTCTTCGGTCTTTTTCAAGGCGGAGGTGCCGATCACTTCGCACACGATCGCGGTCGCCAAGGCCAGATAGGGCAGCATTTGAACACCTTTCCTCATTGCCAGACCGTCTCCTTCGCCTAAGTTCTCATGGCAAGAGAGAGGTTGAACATGGTCCAGTCCGGCTTTCCTGTTCGCGTCCCCTTGGTGACAGAACCCATGGGCGTTTTGAAGAGTTTGCAAACCGCGCGGCGAAACGTGCTGGAAATTCTGCCTGAAATCGCGACACGCCAACCGATGGTGTCCGGACGCACGGGCAAGCGTTGGCACATGGTCATGGATCCTGACGCCCTGGGGCAGATCCTGCGGGACAAGCTGCCGGACTACCCGAAATCTGATGTGACCAAAGACCTGCTGCGCCCCGCCATCGGCGAGAGCCTGTTCATTGCAGAGGGGCAGGAATGGCATTGGCAAAGGCGCACCGCCGCACCGTCCTTTTCCCACCGTCATGTGATGGCCTTGGCCCCTGTGATGTCGGCGGCAGCCGAGCGTGCGGTGCAGCGGCTCGAGGCTGCGGCGGGCAAGCGCGCCATCAACATGTTCGACGAGATGGTGCAGACCACGTTCGAGGTGATCTCGGATGTGACCTTTTCAGGGGACGAAGGGTTCGACCGCGACGGCGTGCATCATGCGATCGAGGCATACATCCAGAGCACGGCCAAGATTTCGCTGGGGGATATGCTGGGGCTGCCCAGTTGGGTGCCACGCCTGAGCCGGATTCGCAGTGGCGGGGCGCTGACCGACATGCAGCGTGTGGCCGACGAGGCGATCCAGCGCCGCCGTGCCTCGGGGCAACCGAATGCCGCGCCCGATCTGCTGGACCTGCTGCTGGCTGGGGCCGACCCCGAGTCGGGACGGCAGATGTCGACCGAGGAACTGCGGGACAACCTGCTGACCTTTATCGTGGCAGGGCACGAGACCACGGCGCTGTCCCTGTCGTGGGCCCTGTATCTGGTGGCGGGCGATCCACGGGTTCAGGACTTGGCCCGTGCCGAGGCGCAGTCGGTGCTGGGGGATCGGGTCGCTGGGGCCGAGGACGTGCCCAACCTGCCCTACATCCGGCAGATCGTGGACGAGGCGCTGCGGATGTATCCGCCGGCAGCGTTGGTATCGCGCACAGCGCGCAAGGCGGATCGGCTCTGTGGGCGCGAGGTGTGGCCCGGAGATACGGTAATGATCCCGATTTACGCTTTGCACCGTAACAACCTACTCTGGGACGACCCGGATGCGTTCCGGCCCGAACGGTTTGCCGACCGCAAGGCGATTCGGCGCTACGCCTATCTGCCGTTCGGGGACGGTCCGAGGATCTGTATCGGCGCGAGCTTTGCCCTCACCGAGGCTGTGATTATTCTGGCGACACTCTTGGCGCGCTATCGCTTTGATCTGGTGCCTGGTCGCCCCCCGAAACCTGTTATGATTCTCACACTGCGGCCCGATGGGGGAGTTTGGTTAATGCTTGAGCCAAGACCAGCGAATCAACTAAAGCGTGTGTGAGCAGAAATTAGTCCGCCCCGAGCGCATTTTCGTCCAGCGCATGCAAGAAAATATGCGTCTAGAAACTACCCATTTGCGACAAACATCTGTTTCTTAATCGAAAATGATTAACTATCCTTTAATAATTTTTCTGCAATGGCGTCATTTCTTGTTGCCAATATACTTTCGATAGCTTATCGTCTGTCGTATAGTTGAAGTACTTTTTAGTATGTTTCGCTGGGGCTCCTCAGACTTCGTGAGTGGTGGTCGTAATTAGGAGCCCCGGCAATTTCCTTCAACGCGTCACTATCCCCCTTCACTTGTCAGTTGTTCTTTCAGCATCCTGAAAGTGCGTTCATCCGTGCACGCCCGAAAGATGATACTCATTACGCTTGCAACAAAAACGCCGCCCAAAACGGGGCGGCGTTCGGTGTTTTCAGACTTTGAGGGGATACGTTAGCCGCGCAGGGTGGCTCCGGTCGCCTTCTGAACCTTTTCCACGATCTTGGTGCTGATCGCCTCGAGGTCTTTTTCCTTGAGCGTTGTCTCAGTCGGCTGAATGCGCACGGTGATGGCGAGGCTCTTTTTGCCCTCACCCAGCGAGCCGCCGATGAATTCGTCGAACACGCGGACCTCTTCGATCAAGGCCTTGTCGGCACCTGCGGCGGCGTTCACCAGCGTCAGCGCCTCGACATTCGCGTCCACGACAAAGGCGAAGTCACGCTCGACCGCCTGCAGGTCACTGACCTTGAGCGCGGGGCGGGTGGTTGCGGCCTTGCGGGGCAGCGGGATTTCGGCGGGCCAGATGGTAAAGGCGACAGCGGGACCTTTGACGTCCATCGCGTCCAGCACTTTGGGGTGCAGTTCGCCGAACACCGCGAGGGTCTTTTTCGGACCAAGGCAGATGCGGCCCGAGCGGCCCGGGTGGAACCATTCGGCGGTGTCGCGCATGATCTGGACCTTGGCGGGGGCGCCGATGGCCGACAGGATCGCCTCGACGTCCGCTTTGGCGTCGTAGACATCAACGGGGCGCGAGGCGCCGTGGGTGTCCTTGGGGCCCGTCCGACCGACGAGGATACCGCTGATCTGGGTGTGCTGCTCGCCCGGTTCACCGCCGTGGAAGGCAGGACCACATTCGAACAGGGCCAGATCGTTGAAACCGCGCGCTTGGTTCCGGCTGGCAGCGGCCAAGAGGCCGGGTAGCAGGTCGGGGCGCATGTGGCTCATTTCCGAGGAGATCGGGTTTTCCAGACGGGTGGCATCAGTGCCGCCGCCGAACAGAGCCGCCTGCTTGCCGTCGATGAAGCTGTAGGTCACGCATTCGTTGTAGCCGAGGCTGGCAGCGGTGCGGCGACCGATGCTTTCGCGCTTCTGCATCGGGGTCAGGATCTGCTTGGGCACGTCGGTCGTCATGCGGGGCAACGGCTTGCCCACCAGCTTGGTGAGCGAGGCCATGCGAGCGACTTCTTCGACCAGATCCGCTTCGCCCAAGACGTCAGGACGCCAGCTGGGAACGTGGGCCATGTCGCCTTCCATGACGAAACCAAGCGCTTCGAGGGTCGCGCGCTGGGTTTCAGCGGGGATTTCCATGCCGACAAGGCTCTGGCAGCGGTCGGTGTCCAGCTTGTAGGCGCGGGAATGGTCGGGCAGTTCGCCGGCCATGACCACTTCGGACGCCTCGCCGCCACAGAGATCAAGGATCATCTGGGTCGCGGCCTCTAGGCCTTCGGGGGTCCAAGCGGGGTCGATGCCACGTTCGAAACGGTAGCGCGCGTCGGAGTTGATCTTCAGCGCGCGGCCGGTCAGCGCGGTGCGGACAGTGTCAAAGAACGCGGCCTCGAGGAAAACATTGGTCGTCTCGTCGGTACAGCCAGAGGGCAGACCGCCCATGACGCCCGCGATGGATTCGACGCCGTTGTCATCGCTGATCACGGTCATGCCGGGCTGCAGCGTGTATTCTTTTTCATCCAGCGCAACCAGTGTTTCGCCGCCCTGAGCCGCGTGAACGCGCAGGTTGCCAGCAACTTTGTCCGCGTCAAACACGTGCAGCGGGCGGTTGCGGTCATAGGTGAAGAAGTTGGTGATATCGACCAGAGCCGAGATCGGGCGCAGGCCGATGGCGCGCAGGTAGTCTTGCAGCCATGCGGGCGAGGGGCCGTTTTTCACCCCTTTGATCACGCGGCCGTAGAACACGGGGCAGCCTTCACGCGCGTCATCGTCGATGCTGACGGTGATCGGGCTGGGGAAGGTGCCAGCCACGGGGGTCACGGGTGCGGGCTTTAGCGTGCCGAGGCCGCGGGCGGCCAAATCCAGCGCGATGCCGCGCACGCCAAGGGCGTCGGGACGGTTCGGGGTGATCGCGATCTCGATCACGGGATCAACCTTGGCCGGATCGTTTTCCGCCAGCCAGTCGGTGAACTTCTGACCGACCTCGCCCGAGGGCAGTTCGATGATGCCGTTGTGTTCGTCCGACAACTCCATTTCGCGCTCGGAGCACATCATGCCATAGCTTTCGATGCCACGGATTTTGCCCACGTTGATGGTGATGTCGATGCCGGGAACATAGGTGCCGGGCTTGGCGACCACGACGGTGATGCCCGCGCGGGCGTTCGGCGCGCCGCAGATGATTTGCAGCTCGCCATCATCGGTGGCGACCGTGCAGACGTTCAGTTTGTCTGCATCGGGGTGCTTCTCGGCGGTCAGCACCTTGCCGATGGTAAAGGCACCCAGTTTCTCGGCAGGGTTTTCAACGCCTTCGACCTCTAGGCCCAGATCGGTCAGGGCATAGAGGATCTCGTCCAGAGTGGCCGAGGTATCGAGGTGTGACTTGAGCCAGGACAGGGTGAACTTCATCGCCGCGCGCCTTTATTTGTCAGGTTTCATTCGAGGCACGGCATAGCCCATAGGGCGGCAGGGGGAAAGAGGGGTTAGGCCTCGTATAGTTCGAGCGGCAGGCCATCTGGATCGGCAAAGAAGGTAAACCGCTTGCCCGTCAGGGAATCGGTGCGGATTTCTTCGACGGCGACGCCTTGGGCTTCGAGGTGCTGTTTGGTTTTGGCGACGTCCGCGACGGTGAACGCCAGATGCCGCAGGCCCTGCGCTTCGGGGTAGCTGGGGCGCGCGGGGGCACCCGGAAAGCTAAAGAGTTCGATCTGCGCACCCGCCAGCGCGATATCCAGCTTCCAGCTGTCGCGGGCTTCGCGATAGATTTCCGCGATGATCTGCCCGCCAAGGATGTCGGTGTAAAAGGTTTTGGACCGCGCGTAATCGCTGGCGATGATCGCCACGTGGTGGATGGCGTGCAGCATCAGGTCTCCGTTTCGCCGTGGGCCAGTTTTTCAAATTTGCCCATGCGATAGAGCTGGATTTCGCGGACCAACCGGATCGTCGGTTTGGCGCAAAAACAGAGCGATCCGAGGACGAACAGCCAGATCGCCGCCGTCTCCAGTGATTTCCAGAAGAACAGAACAGAGCCCACGAGAAACAGGATCGCCGCCGCGAAATCCACCAGCGTGTGCAGCAATTCATACCGCGCATACAGGCGTTCGGACTCGGGGCTTCGGGTGCGGTTCTGACTGTGAAACAGGGGCATTGGCAATCCTTTGAAACGAAAACAGGGCAGAGCTTAGCGCCCTGCCCTGCTGTTTCAATCGCCTCAGCGGCTGAGGCCGCCGTGGAGCGTCGGCACATCCAGCGCTGAGAACCCGTAGTGGCGCAGCCAGCGCAAATCCGCGTCAAAGAAGGCGCGCAGATCAGGGATGCCGTATTTCAGCATGGCCAAACGGTCGATCCCGAGGCCAAAGGCAAAGCCCTGCCACTGGGTCGAGTCGATGCCCGCGTTTTCCAGAACCTTGGGGTGAACCATGCCCGAGCCGCCAGCTTCGAGCCAATCATCGCCCTCACCCAGCTTCAGCTGGCCATCGACCCACGAACAACGGAAGTCGATCTCGGCAGAAGGTTCGGTGAAGGGGAAGTGCGAGGCGCGGAAGCGAACTTCGACCTCGTCCACCTCAAAGAAGGCGGCGGCGAACTGCTCGAGCACCCACTTGAGGTTGGCCATCGAGATGTCCTTGTCGATCGCCAGACCTTCGATCTGGTGGAACATGGGGGTGTGGGTCTGGTCATAATCCGAGCGGTACACACGTCCGGGCGCGATGATGCGGCAGGGCGCGCCATGCTTTTCCATATGACGAATCTGCACGGGGCTGGTGTGGGTGCGCAGTACGTGGGGCGGACGATCGTCGCCTTCGGCACGGTGCGTGTAGAAGGTGTCCATCTCGGCCCGCGCGGGGTGGTGGCCGGGGATGTTCAACGCATCGAAGTTGTACCAGTCGCTCTCGATCTGAGGCCCTTCGGCCACCGAGAAGCCCATGTCAGCAAAAATCGCGGTGACCTCTTCGGTGACCTGGCTGATCGGATGGATTGATCCCTGACGCTGAGGACGAACCGGCAGGGTCACGTCCAGCCACTCAGCCTTTAGGCGAGCATCCAGCGCGGCGTCGGCCAACGCGGCCTTCTTCGCGGCTAGCGCTGCGTTGATCTCGTCCTTCAAGGCATTCAAAGCGGGGCCCGCAACCTGACGCTCTTCGGGGGTCATTTTGCCAAGCTCGCGCATTTTCAGGCTGATCTCGCCCTTCTTGCCGACGGCAGCCAGACGCACCTCTTCGATGGTGGCTTCATCGCCAGCGGCCGCGATGGCCTCGATATATTTCGCGCGCAGATCGTCCATGACACCCTCCTTGGCTTTGGGCGCTTGCTACCACAAGCGGGGCGGGACGCAAGAGTTTGGAGAGGACAGTGATGGCTTCGGGGCTGTGAGACGTGAGTATTTAAAGCAAAAAGAAGCGTTAACGGAGTTTTAGGAATTTTAAGGTTTCAATATCCCTGCGGTACAGGCTGGAGAGCCGATGACCGCGCAAAGAGAAGCCACCTCGTCAGGCACCGCTCTGAGCAGCACATAGGTGTCTGATGAGGTGCACCTCTGGCTTCTTTTTGCCAAAAATACTCAAATCTCCACATCAGCGATGGGTGTAGACACCGGCATTTTGTCAGCCGCCCCACATACGAAAAACGCGGACCCATTAGGGCCCGCGTTTCAAATCTGGTGTCTCGTGGAACGAGATTAGGCTGCCAGAGCGCCTTTTGCCTGATCAACGATCGCGCCGAAGGCTGCGGGCTCGTGAACGGCCAGGTCTGCCAAGACCTTACGGTCGACTGCGATGCCAGCTTTGTTCAGGCCGTTGATGAAGGCCGAGTAGGTCAGGCTCTCATCGTGCGCACGGACGGCTGCGTTGATACGCTGGATCCACAGGGCGCGGAAATTACGCTTACGGGCCTTACGGTCACGGGTTGCGTACTGGTTCGCCTTGTCGACGGCCTGCGCTGCAACCTTGAAGGTGTTCTTGCGGCGGCCGTAGTAACCTTTGGCCTGCTTGATGATCTTCTTGTGACGGGCGTGGGTGACGGTACCACCTTTGACTCGGGACATTCCGTATTCTCCTTAGCGCGCGTAGGGCATGTATTTTTTCACGATCTTCTCGTCGGGAGCCGACAGAGTCGTGGTACCACGGGCGGTACGGATGAATTTGGTGGTACGCTTGATCATGCCGTGACGCTTGCCGGCCTGGCCAGCAATCACGCGACCATTCGCGGTCACTTTGAAGCGCTTCTTGGCGCTCGATTTTGTCTTCATCTTGGGCATTTCCGTCTCCTTCAATGCAGGTTCGGTCCGAACGCGACTCGGCATGCCACTGAGGCCGGTCGCGCGGTTAGAGCGCGCCCTATACAAGGGCATCATCTTTAGCACAAGGCTAAATCAGTGCAGGTATCGCCCGATCACAGAGGCGAACGCTGCGGGGACATCGCCGACGTCATATCCGTTTGGATGAGTCTTGAGCGCGTAGACCAAAGACACCCCCGAGAGCACGATGGCAATCATTGCCACCCGCGGGGTGCGCCCGTCGATATACGCGGAAACGATGCTCGGAACGGCGAAGGCCCCGATAACGAGGCCTACAACCAATGCCAGATCTGTATCAATTCCCATTAACCAACTCGCAACTGTAAAAGCTGCTTAAAGGTTATTCGGGATCGGTGTTGAAAATCAAACGCTCTTCGCATGGAGCGACGCGCAAGATGTTCGTGGAACCCGTCACATTAAAGGGAACGCCTGCTGTGACGACGATATGATCCTGCTCGGTCGCGTAGCCTTCGGAGCGGGCTGCGCGCACCGCCGAGACCACCGCCATTTTGAATCGATCCACTTCTTTGGTGTTGATCGGCTGAACGCCCCAAGACAGCGCCAGACGGCGTGCGGTGCGCAAGAGCGGGGTCAGTGCGATGATCGGAACCATGGGGCGCTCGCGCGAGGTGAGCAGCGCGGTGGTGCCGGTCTGGGTGAAGCACGAAATCGCTTTGATCTGAGCAGTTTCCGCGATCTCACGCGCCGCGGCCACGATGCCGTGGGCGATGCCGGTGCCGCGCATAGGGGCGGTGCCGCCACGCGATGCGGTGATGACTTCGCGCCAAGTGTCGTCGCCTTCGACTTCGCGGGCCACGTTATCCATGGTTTTGACCGCTTGCTCGGGGTACTGGCCCGCTGCCGATTCGGCCGAGAGCATGATCGCGTCGGCGCCTTCGTAGATGGCGGTCGCCACGTCCGACACTTCGGCGCGGGTGGGCATAGGGCTGTCGATCATCGATTCCAGCATCTGGGTCGCGACGATCACGGGCTTGGCAGCGGAGCGACACTTGCGGACCAGACGTTTCTGGATCGGGGGCACGTTCTGGACAGGCAGTTCAACGCCAAGGTCACCTCGGGCAACCATGATGCCGTCCGACGCGTCGAGGATTTCCTCGAAGGACGACACAGCCGAGGGCTTCTCGATCTTGGACAGAACGGCGGCGCGGCCCTGCACCAGTTCGCGGGCTTCCCACACGTCTTTGGCGCGCTGAACAAAGGACAGAGCAATCCAGTCTACACCCAGCGAACACGCGAGTTCCAGATCGCCGCGGTCTTTGTCCGACAGAGCGGCCAGCGGCAGAACCACGTCAGGGACGTTCACGCCCTTGCGGTTCGAGATGGTGCCGCCGGTGATGACTTCGCAATCTGCCGATTCGCGGTCACAGCTTTCGACCTTCAGACGGATTTTGCCGTCATTGACCAAGAGGTGTGCGCCGGGCTCAAGCGCGGCGAAAATTTCGGGGTGCGGCAGGCACACGCGGTCGATGGTGCCTTCGGTCTCGTCCAGATCGAGGCGGAACTTTGCGCCCTCTTCCAGATCTTCGGACCCGTTCGCGAACACGCCCACACGCAGCTTTGGACCCTGAAGGTCAGCAAGGATGGCGATCGGGCTGCCCATGTCCTCTTCGACCTGACGGATGATCTTGTGGCGCTCGGCGATCTCTTCGTGGCTGCCGTGGCTCATGTTCAGACGGAAAACGTCTGCACCAGCCTCGTGCAGCTTGCGGATCATGGCATAATCGTTCGAAGCCGGCCCAAGGGTGGCCACGATTTTCACATTGCGGTGGCGTCTCATAATACGGCCCTCCTCCTTCACGGTATAAACCGGCGCATCTCATGTTATCGCTAACGTCAGCCGCGTTATGCCCTAACATGGCCTCTGGGGCAACAGGTTGCTGCTTCAATATGCACAATCGCCGGCACAGATGCCCCTTGACGCTTTGGCGCAGGGGCCTCAGCTAAGACTGTAATTGCCGGAAGAGGAGCAAAGCAATGTCACAGATTGATGAACAGACGCGCACCGAACTCGAAGCTGCCGCCTTTCGCCGCCTGCTGGCGCATCTGAACGAGCGCACCGATGTGCAGAACATCGACATGATGAATCTGACAGGGTTTTGCCGCAACTGCCTGTCGCGGTGGTACCAAGAGGAAGCGGACGCGCGCGACATTCCGATGACCAAGGAGGAAGGCCGCGAGGCGGTCTACGGGATGCCCTATTCCGAATGGAAAGACAAATACCAGACCGAAGCGAATGCAGACCAACTGGCCGCATTCGAGGTGAACAAACCTGCTGACGCGGGCTAAACGTCCCCTAAGAACTCAAAAAGGCGCCGCGGGTTTCCCAGCGGCGCCCTTAATTTTGTACCGGATCAACCGTTGGCTTGCTGCGGCACATCGGACGTGCCCGTCGCCTCTTCGTAGGCGGCCAGCGTTTCGGTCAGCCGAGCAATTTCAGCCTCGCGCTCGTCAGCTTCGATGATCATCTCCTCGAAACGCGCTTCGATCTTGCTGGCATCGGTTTCCAACTCCGCGCGCAGATCTTCGAGATCCGCTTCGAGCAAGGCGATGCGTTCATCCCGCTGCAAGATGATTTGTGCGTATTCTTCGGGCATCTCGTCGGGCAGTTCGTTCAGCGTCTCTGCTCCTGCGCCCGCGCCCTCGGCCGGCCGCCCAATGCCAACAGCCGCCGCAATCTGACGCAGATCGCTGAGCTCTGCTTCTTGGGCAAAGATTTGTTGTTGGGCCGTATCAAGGTGCTTGCGCAGCCCCAAAAGCTCGGACTTCGCCGCTGCGAGGGATTGGTCGAGCGAGAAGTTATCCTCGCTCTTTCCCTTTCCCCGGAAAAAGAAGAAGCCAGCAATCAGACCGACCAAGGCCGCCAGCGCCAGAAGTACCCACATCTCGGCAATCAGAAAATTCCAGTTCTGGAACATGATCAGTTCACTCCATCATCAGAGGGGGACCAGACAACTGTTGTCCGGCGGTTCGCCGCTCGGCCCTCCTCGGTATCGTTGGTGTCAATCGGGTCACTCTCCCCGTATCCCTGCGCCGTCAAGGCCTCTGGCGCAACACCGCGCGCGATCAATGCAGCGCGCACAGCGTTGGCGCGCGCCTCGCTTAGGGCACGGTTTCCAGCGGCATCGCCGACAGAGTCCGTATGTCCGCCAATCTCTGCACGCAGTTGCCCTGTCTCGACACATAACGCCGCAACCGATGCCATTTCGTTAATCACGCGCGAAGCTTTGGCATCCAGACGCGCTGACCCGGTCAGAAAATTGATCGGGCTGTGAAAAAGCGTTGCCGTCATCGCGTTCGTGCAGGTCTGCACATCGGGCGCGAACTGGATATTCGGCAGCCAATAGCCTGCTCGCGCAACCTCTGTTTCGCCTGTAGCAGCGTTTGTTCGCAGACTGCCATCGGGCAGATGCGCTGTGCTTACGGTCAAGTTCACAGGCGTCCCCACAGCTTCTGACAGCGCAGAGGCCACGAGTTCGGTATCCACACCTGTCCGTACTGCACCCACGACCGAAACGTCGTCCTGCGTGCGCTCGATGGTCAAACGCTCAAGATCCGGCAACCACTCTGCAATGGGACCAATGATCTCTACGTGACCTTCAGCATCCCCCAGCAAACCTGTCCGCACATCGCCAGTGTAGGCAACAAAATCGAGCGCTTCGGCCACTTGTTCCGGTGTCAGTCCGGCCGGCAATTTTCCGTCGATGCGTAGCCCAGTGCTCGCATCATATGTAATGCTGTACTCCGGCGGTGTGCCATCATCGAGATACTCGATGCTCAGCTCGGACTCGTAGCCTTCGGGAAGTTGGGCAAGGAGAGCTTCGATCTGCGCCGCTTCGGCCGGTGATCGCCCGATGCCGGTCAGCGTCAGCTTGCGATCCTCTAACCGCATCTCACCTTCTTCGAGGCGGCGCGCCGCTTCGAGTCCCAGAGCAGCCGCAGCGCCCCAAGCGTCCGGGGCGCCTGCACCCAAGGGCAATGCCTCCGTCTGCCCCAAAAGAGGGGCCAATTCCGTACGAACCTCTTCGGTCGGCAGGTGACCTTCGGCAACCATGGCCTGATCCTGCCAGCGGACCGCCAGAACGAAAGGTACAATTTCGGGCAAAACAGTCCAATCGGTACGCACTTCGCGGCGACCGGGAACCTGAGAATAAGCAGCATATAGCGCGTCAGCCTCTTTGGGGCCGTCTACAGTGCCCGTCAAAACGACGTCTCGACCAGACACGGACACATCGATCCCGTGGACCGGTGTCACGTCAACGGCGCCTGCAGCTTCTGCGATCTTGTTTTCCAAGAGTTGGGCCTGGTTTGTCATGGCCCAATAGCCCAAACCGCCGATCCCTACCAATAAAATGACCGCACCTGTAATCGTGCGCATCAAAACCTCCACAAATCAATTTACGCGCGCAGTAGTGGCCCCATGCGCAGATCAAAGCAAGTCTTCATACGGCAAACGCCCGCTCCCCGAGGGGCGCGGGCGATGAACCTCTGGTGTATGCCAGCGATTATAGCGCGGCTTTGCGGCTTTCTTCGATGTAGATTTCGCGCAGGCGGCTGGCGATCGGGCCAACTTCGCCGGTACCAATCGCTGCATCGTCGATTTTCACGACAGGCATGACAAAGGTGGTCGCCGAGGTCACGAACGCCTCGTCCGCTGCTTTGGCCTCTTCAATGGTAAAGGGACGCTCTTCGACCTGCATCTGGGCTTCTTGGGCAAAGCGCAGGACGGCGGCACGGGTGATGCCGTGCAGAATGTCGTTGCTGAGGTTGCGGGTGATGATCACGCCGTCCTTGACGATATAAGCGTTGTTCGAGGTGCCCTCGGTCACGCTGCCATCCTCGACCATCCAGGCATCGTCCGCACCCGCAGCTTTCGCGGCCATCTTGCCCATCGAGGGATAGAGCAGCTGCACGGTTTTGATATCGCGGCGGCCCCAGCGGATATCGGGGATCGAGATGACACTGATGCCGCTCTTGGCTGCGGGGCTTTCCGCCAGCGATTTCTCTTGGGTGAACAGAACGAGGGTCGGCTCTGCATCGGCGGGGTAGGCAAAGTCGCGATCCGCCGCGCCGCGCGTCACCTGCAGGTATACCAGACCTTCGGTTACGTTGTTGGCCTCGACCAGCTTGCGGTGGATTTCCAGCAGCTCGTCCTGCGTGCAGGGTTCTTTCATCTCAAGCTCGCTCAGCGAACGGGACAGACGCTTGGCGTGACCGTCAAAGTCGATCAGCTTGCCATCCAGAACGGTGGTCACCTCGTACACGCCGTCCGCCATCAGGAAGCCGCGGTCAAAGATCGAAACCGTGGCTTCGGTTTCCGGCAGGTATTCGCCGTTTACATAGACGGTGCGGGTCATGTCGGGTCTTCTCCTAAAGTCAGTCGCGGGGCCTTAGCCCCAAAGTGCGGCCACAGGCGGATGCACACCATCGGCATCGTAGTGCAGCGGGTTGTCACGGTCTTCGGCCAGAAGCAGCGGCGCGTCAAGGTCCACCACCTGTGCGCCCTTGGCGACAACTGTCGCAGGGGCCATCGCCAAAGAACTGCCGATCATGCAGCCCACCATGATGCCAAAGCCCATGTCCTCGGCTGCCTTGCGCAGGGCCAAAGCCTCGGTCAGGCCGCCGGTCTTATCCAATTTGATGTTGATGATGTCGTACTTGCCCCTGAGCTTCGCGAGGCTCGCGCGGTCATGGCAGCTTTCGTCGGCGCAAAGCGGCACAGGGCGATCCATCCCGATCAACGCGTCATCCTCGCCTGCTGGCAAAGGCTGCTCGACCATCTCGACGCCCAAGCGCACCAGATGCGGCGCGAGTTCGCCATACACTTCAGCGCTCCAGCCTTCGTTGGCGTCCACGATGATCCGCGCCTCGGGGGCACCACGGCGGACAGCTTCCAGTCGTGGCATATCTTCGGGCGTTCCCAGCTTGATCTTCAAGAGCGGGCGAAACGCATTCTCGCGGGCTTGCGCTTCCATCTCCTCGGGCGACGCAAGGGACAAGGTATACGCCGTGATTTCAGCCACAGGCGCTGGGACCCCAGCCAGATCCCAAACACGGCGACGCGCCTTCTTTGCCTCCCAATCCCACAGGGCACAGTCCACGGCATTCCGCGCGGCACCTGCGGGCAAGGCATACTGCAGCGCCTTTCGGTCAATGTCCTGCGGCAGGCCGGCGATCTGCTCGGCAACGCTGTCCATACTCTCGTTATAACGGGCATAAGGGACACACTCGCCGCGGCCCGTAACACCGTCGCGTGTGATGGACACCGACAGCACATGCGCCTCGGTCCGGCTCCCGCGTGAAATCGTAAACGCTTGGGCCAACCGGAAACTCTCGCGACGAACGATCAAGGACATGCCCGCTCCTTCTTTTTGCTTAAAATACTCAAAAGACCGGACGCACCCACAGGGCGCGCCCATCGCAGGTCATCGCTTACAGGGCCGCCAGGGCGTCTGCCAGCTTGTCCGCGCTGTGGCGATAGGGGTCAACTGCGGGCAGACCCAGCTCTTCTTCGATCTTCGCCAGATAGGCATCCGCCTCGTCCGCGCCCATGTGCTGGGTGTTCACCGAAACGCCAACCACTTGGCAAGCAGGGTTCGCGATGCGCGCCAGCGGCAGCGCGGTGTCCCACAACTCTTGCAGAGTCGGGACCGAATACTCGGGCAGACCGCGCAGGTGAGTGCGGGTGGGCTCGTGACACAGGATCAGGGCGTCCGCCTGACCACCATGGACCAGCGCCATGGTCACACCGGAATAGGACACGTGGAACAGGCTCCCTTGGCCTTCGATGATGTCCCAGTGGTCGTCGTCATTGTCTGGCGTCAGCCATTCAATCGAGCCAGCCATAAAGTCCGCGACGACCGCGTCCAGCGGCACACCGTTGCCTGTGATCAGGATGCCGGTCTGGCCCGTGGCGCGGAAGGTGCTTTTCAGGCCCTTCTTTCGCATGGATTCGTCCAGCGCCAGCGCGGTGTACATCTTGCCGACCGAGCAATCTGTGCCCACAGCCAGCACGCGCTTGCCGCGGCGTTTTTTGCCGTTCGCAATAGGGTATTCGACCTCGGGGACGCGCACATCGTGCAACTCGCGGCCACAAGCTTTGGCGACAGCAACCAGATCATCCTCATCGCACAGCAGGTTGTGCAGGCCAGACGCCAGATCAAAGCCTTCTTCAAGCGCAGCGACCAGAACTTTCTTCCACGCAGGGCTGATGACCCCGCCACGGTTTGCCACGCCAACGACCAAGGTTTTGGCACCTGCGGCCTTGGCCTCTTCTAGAGTCATGTCGGTCAGGCCCAGATCGGCCTTGCAGCCTTCCATGCGGAACTGGCCAACGGCATTATCAGGGCGCCAGTCTTTGATACCTTGTGCGACTTTAGCAGCAAGCTGGTCGGGCGCGTCGCCCAAAAACAGAAGATAGGGGGTCTTAATCATCACAGGTCATCCTTTTTCTTGTGATCAGAATGCGTCGTCTGGGATGAGATTTCATACGAAATTTGCCGTAATTTCCGACCTCTTGCGAATATTCTTCGCCGCAGCACCTGTTATGCCGAATTTTTTCTCTGCATATACCTGCGGGAATGATGGAATATTTGCCGCAGCGCCGCAAGATGCCGCGACTGCGAAAAGAGTCTTGCGATTGCTTGGGTAATTTAATACCCATTCAGACGAACAAATTGTAATATCATTACCGAAAGGCAGAGCCGATGAGCTTTCGCATCCAGCCCCAAGCGCCCGCCCGCCCGAACCGCTGCCAGTTGTTCGGACCCGGCTCGCGCCCCGCGATCTTTGAAAAAATGGCCGCCAGCGCCGCGGACGTGATCAACCTTGACCTCGAGGATTCGGTCGCCCCCAGCGACAAGGACAGCGCCCGCGAGAACATCATCAAGGCGATCAGCGACGTCGATTGGGGCAACAAGACCCTGTCCGTGCGGATCAATGGCCTCGACACCCCTTACTGGTACCGCGATGTGGTCGACCTGCTGGAAAAGGCAGGAGAGCGTCTGGACCAGATCATGATCCCCAAGGTCGGCTGTGCAGGTGACATCTATGCCGTCGACGCGCTGGTCACTGCGGTCGAAACCGCGATGGGCCGTACCAAGAAGATTAACTTCGAAGTGATCATCGAATCGGCCGCGGGCATCGCCCATGTCGAAGAGATCGCTGCGGCCTCGCCCCGTCTGGTAGCCATGAGCCTTGGCGCGGCGGACTTTGCGGCATCCATGGGCATGGCGACCACCGGCATCGGCGGCACGCAGGAAAACTACTACATGCTGCGCGAAGGTGCGAAGTACTGGTCGGATCCGTGGCACTGGGCTCAGGCCGCTATCGTTGCCGCCTGCCGCACCCACGGCGTTCTGCCCGTGGACGGCCCGTTCGGCGATTTCAGCGACGACGAAGGCTTCCGCGCACAGGCGCTGCGTTCCGCGACCCTTGGCATGATTGGTAAATGGGCGATCCACCCCAAGCAGGTTGCCCTGGCGAACGAAGTCTTCACTCCCTCCGAAGCGGCTGTGACCGAAGCGCGCGAAATTTTGGCCGCGATGGAGGAGGCCAAAGCCAAAGGCGAAGGCGCGACCGTTTACAAAGGCCGTCTGGTGGACATCGCATCGATCAAGCAAGCTGAAGTGATCGTGCGTCAGGCCGAGATGATCGCGAACAACTAAGGGACAACGGGGGCTCTGCCCCCGCACCCCCGGGGTATTTGGACCAAGATGAAAGGGCTGCGGATGACGCAGCCCTTTTCGTCTATGCTGTGAGCGGTGCGCAGATCAGGGTTTTCAGGTCTGCAGGCGCAGTCGTCGTTGGGTCGTTCAGATAGACCTCGTAGGACGGACTGGGGGCATGTTGCCGGCCGGATTTTGGAAACCAGTCTCCCATTAGGTATTGATACACGGCGCGCAAGCCTTCGTAGGGACCAGTATAGAGCAGTTCGGCGTACGGTCCTGATTGTAAGTGCAGGCGTTCGAGCCCCTCTGGCGCCTCAAAATCTTCTGCGACTTGGAAACCGGCAAAGCTGCGGAGATCCGCGGGCGGAACGATGTCGGGGTTATCCCACGCAACGCCGACGACGCCTTGGATCTGCGGCCACAGGTTTTGCGCCGAGATGACCCCCACGACTTTCTGATAGACGGCACCCATCTCTTGATAGGGTCCGCGGTGATGACTGCCGATCAAAGTCAGCGCAGGTCTTTCGGTAATCTGGATGTCATACATAAAATTTCTCCGTAGAATGCTGTCCTCTCTTTGTGGACCATACGCCTGAAACGGGAACATGACGCTTAAAAATAAGGGCGAAGTCTCTGTTTGTGTCATCGCGATTGCATCTGCGGCAGACTGACGCCATATAGCGGTCAAGCAAAGGAGCGTTGGATGACCCATTATCTCGACTTCGAAAAACCGCTAGCCGAAATCGAAGGCAAAGCCGAAGAGCTGCGCGCGATTGCCCGTCAAAGCGAAGAGATGGATGTCGAAGACGAAGCAAAAGCATTGGACCGCAAGGCCGATACGCTGCTGAAAGAGCTGTATTCGAACCTGACTCCCTGGCGGAAGTGCCAAGTCGCGCGGCACCCGAACCGCCCGCATTGTCAGGACTACATCGACGCTCTGTTCACCGAATACACGCCGCTGGCGGGTGACCGGAACTTTGCCGATGATCACGCTGTCATGGGCGGCATGGCCCGTTTGAATGGCATCCCTGTGGTCGTGATTGGTCAAGAAAAGGGCCATGACACCAAGACCCGCATCGAGCGGAATTTTGGCATGGCCCGCCCCGAGGGCTACCGCAAGGCGATTCGCCTGATGGAGCTGGCGCACAAATTCAACATGCCTGTCGTGACGCTGGTGGACACCCCCGGTGCCTACCCTGGCAAGGGCGCAGAAGAGCGCGGCCAATCCGAGGCCATCGCCCGCTCGACCGAGAAATGCCTACAAATCGGTGTGCCACTGGTGTCTGTCGTGATTGGCGAAGGTGGATCAGGCGGCGCAGTGGCCTTTGCGACCGCAGATCGCGTCGCGATGCTGGAGCACTCGGTTTACTCGGTCATTTCGCCCGAAGGGTGCGCCTCGATTCTTTGGAAAGACGCTGAAAAGATGCGCGAAGCGGCCGAAGCGCTTCGCCTGACGGCACAGGACCTGCACAAGCTGGGGATCTGTGATCGTATTATTTCCGAGCCGATGGGCGGCGCACACCGTGACCGTGACCACACTCTGGCTTCGGTCGGCCGCATGATTGAACAGATGCTGGCAGATGTCTCTGACCTGAGCGCAAGCGAACTGGTCGCACAGCGGCGCAAGAAATTCCTGAACATGGGTTCCAAGGGGCTCGCAGCCTAAGCTTCTTTTTGCGAAAAATACTCAAACAAAAGCGGAGACCTCGTCTCCGCTTTTTGCGTTCAGCTGGCCAAAAGGCGCAGACCGTGCGTCACATCGGAACGAACAGCCAAACGCAGACCTGGCTCATCCCCCGCCTTGAGCGCAGCAATGATATGGCGATGATGGATTGGCGGCTCAGTGCGGTTCAAGCGCCCATAGAGCGCCCTCATGGTCGGTCCGAGTTGAAGCCAAACAGTCTCTGTCATCGCGAGCATCGCGGGGGCCTGCGCGCGCAGATATAGAGTTCTGTGGAACTCGAGATTGGTCCGAATATAGCCCACAGCATCGTGTTTTTTGACACTCATACTGATGTTGGAATGAATGCTTTCCAATCGATCAATCAGCGCCATGTGGGCACGCGGCAAAGCACGTGATGCCAGCTCTACCTCTAGCAAGGCACGGAGCGCCGCCAACTCCTCAATTCGGTCGTTGGACAGTTCCGGAGTCGCCACTCGGCCTGACGCACTAAGGATCAATGCCCCTTCGGCCACCAACCTGCGCAGCGCTTCTCGCGCAGGCGTCATGGACACACCGAATTCTTTGCCAATCCCGCGCAGGGTCAGGGCTTCGCCCGGTCCCAATTCTCCGTGCATGATTCGGCTGCGCAACTTGCGATAGGTGCGATCATGGGCCGCCATCGGCGTGCCCGACTCGGGCGCTTTTTGAGAGGACATCAACATGAATCAGGATGTGATCACAAATTCAGGGGAAATCAATCTTCAAAACGAAAAGCATGTAGCTTTGCGCCATCGCGTCGCAGCCATTCTCTCTGTTTGGCACAAGGACCATAAATTCTTTCTACTGCCCCCCAAAAGGCTGGAGAATGGTCCATATGCTGCAAATGCGCGACCTCGTGAGCGGCGACATAATCCAGCACATCCGGTGGCGCCATGATAAGACGCCAAGAAAACATGAGCTTGCCATCGTGCGTGCAGGACCCCCAACGAGAGCGCGTGTCCTTTAGCAGGATTGCGCTATAGGCCCGGTCCAGACGGCCGGCATAATGGTGGGCCGCCTCGGCGAACCGAGACCGCGCGCGCTCGCGGAAAAAGCCCTTGAGCCGTGCTCCGGCGTTCTGCCCCGCTTTGGGCAAAGCAATTTCGTTGTCGGTCAAAATCACCCGCGCACCTTCGGCAATGGTTATCCTGCGCGCACGGCCTTCGAAGGGCACAACAGAGCCTACAGCCACCCCTTGGACGGGTACGTGCTGCTCCAATTGACTGCGGATCCAGCCTTCTTTTTCTCGGACAAATGCGAGCCCCTCCCGCTCTGGTGCAGAGGACGGCAAAGTCAGGGTAACGCGTCCGTCCAAACGCGAAACGCGCAGCGTAAATCGCTTGGCCCGCGCCGATCTTCGCAGAACGACGGGCACTGGGGGGTTGCCAGAAAGGATATGTTGTCCCATATGCGCGCTCCAAGTGGTGTCTTTATTAGCCTTTGACACCCGTTCGACCTTATGGCAGGGGTCTTCGACCGCCTGCAAGCACCAGAAAGCGAAAGGGATCACCCATGCCCAAAGAAGAATGGGGCGTCAAACGCGTATGCCCGACCACCGGCAAACGCTTCTACGACCTGAACAAGAATCCGATCGTCAGCCCCTACACCGGCGAGATCGTCAACATCGACAACGGCAAGCGTAATTCCTTTGTCGCCGAAGATACCACCCGCAAGCTGAAGCCCAAAGCGGCCGAAGAAGAGGATGATGTCATCCTGGATGATGACGATTCTTCGGATGTGGAACTGGACGATGATCTGCTGGACGACGATGACGATGATAACGTCTCGCTCGACGAACTGGCTGACGTCGCAGCCGACAACGACGACAACTAAAAAATTCGAACGGGGGATGTGTTTTGCGCTTGCACTCCCCCGCTCGCCTCTCTAATTAGCGCGGCACGCACCAGACGGTGCACCTGATGGGGCCATAGCTCAGCTGGGAGAGCGCTTGCATGGCATGCAAGAGGTCAGGGGTTCGATCCCCCTTGGCTCCACCAAACTTCCACCAAACATTCCGAATATAGTTGGCGCCGAATTGTTCGAGATGCGGCTAGCGGCGCCATTTGTCAATCGCACCCCTATCCATTCGAATAGGACTCTGTGATTTGCCAATTCACTCTCAAAAGTATCCTTCTATCCTAGGCCGTTTTTGCGCGGTTTTTTTTGCAAAATTCCCGCTTTGCACACCAACGCAACTAAAACGTTTGTCATTTTATTACACCACACCCTTTACTATCACTGTTCCGTGCAAGGCGACCGCCCGTTAGTCTCCCGCGGCAAAACGCCAAGAAATCCTTTTGATACGTTTGCGACAAGTATTTCCGTCACGACTCCACTGCAAAAAATAGTTTATTTATTCTGGAAATTTGTCATGATGGTTATTATTACATATTACCACTCACAACGAAGAACTCCGATAAATAGCGGATGGGAACTGAAATGGATATCGATCTGGACACGCTCGACCTCAGCGAGCTTAAGAAGCTTCAGAAAGACGTTGATAAGGCGATCAACGAATACCAGGATCGCCGTATGAGCGAAGCGCGCGCGAAATTGGAAGCAGAGGCACGCGCGATGGGCTTCTCGCTGGCGGAACTGTTGGATGGCAAAAAGAAGCCTACCGCTGCTAAATCGCCGCCCCGATATCGTCACCCCGACGATGCGACAATTACCTGGACTGGCCGCGGCCGCAAACCTGCTTGGGTGCTAGAGCACATCGAAGCGGGGAAGCCGATGGAAGAACTGGAAATCTGATAAAAGGCGCCGCAAGGCGCCTTTTATAATTTTCGACCTACCGTGAAGCCAGTAGAACGACCAAATCGCAGAGCCGCTGTCGCGACGACTGAGGCACCAGCGGAGGTCTCAAAGCAAATGACCAGCCATCTCGGCTATCAGAGCTACAGAGCTCATCAGAGCGCCTGTGGCAGCCATATTGGTTCTAATCTAGTGGCGGCTGTTTGAACCAACACGGCTGTCAGACAAACTGTTTACACCTTTGTGAATTGCCGGCGATTACGTCCGATTCTGTATCAAGTGTTCAAGTCAGCAACAGTCGCGGCGCCTTAAACACAAAGCGAGATAAGCAAACCACAGCACAGCTGAGTGCTAATTCATAGATCGCTAAGGCCAGAATATCATCAAGCAAAAGGGCTAAAACCTCCAACCGATAGCCAAGCGTAAAACCAGTTGAGTTCACCTATGTCACTGGAGCAGAATGACAGCCCCCTATCTGGCGCAATTGAAAGCGTTATAGTCTCCTGAGGCCTTCCAAAAAGGAATGGCTAAAGCGACACTGAATACAGCCGCCTCCAACGTTGTGGCTGCCAAATAGGCCATAGCGCGCTCCAAAGAGACTGTAGCAATTGCGCTGCTCTTTAAAGGGCATTTAAAATGAGAAAATCAATCTCTGAGGAACATCTACCCACCTCAAGGGCGGTCGTTGCGGCGTGCACAAACCGCAATGCCGCAGCGTCACTTATCCCAATGGGCGCTGATTTTTTCGCGTGTTTTTGCAACTCACTATACTTCAGAAAGTGATCTTTAGAGCCAAGAACGCAGCTTGACTCTCTGAGCGACGCACAAACCAAGACCGACCGACGAAACCGCGCACAAGGGTTCTTTCTGAAACTATTCGGGTGATAGGTGAATGAAATAAAACCACTTTGACCCAATCTTTGAATAGGCTCATAGGGTCGAATTATTCTGCACCGCAGAAAGCGACCGCGCTTACTTTTTGATGCTGCACTAAGGACTGATAATAGATCCGCACGCAATATTCTTCGCATAGCTCGCAGCCTGAGTTTGTGCGAGCAGAGCCTGAAACGGTACTGCTTTCTCGGACTCAGAAGCTTCACACAGTGGATCTGCACTCGACATCTTGCTGACAGCAATAGCCGCTCTGTTGCCTTCCAACGGGCGCGCACGGATCAAGATCAGCTCGCTGGAGTCATTGGATCCGAAGATGCGACGGTTTCCAGTCGTGCGGCCGCGAACCTACGTCGCGTCGGTCGAGCGAAACGCGATCTGCCACCGCGCAACTTTCGGGCAGGCTCAGGCTTCCTTGCCATTTCCGGCGCAAGTCGGACAGGTCCCCAGAACCTCGATGTTCACCCGTTCAACAGAAAAATCGTGCTGAACAGCGGCCTTTTCGACGGCCGTTCTCACCGGATCGGCCGGTGCCTCGGCCACGGCTTCGCAAGATTGGCAAATCAGAAAAAGTGGGCTGTGGGCTTCACCGGGATGCATACAAGCTGCAAAGGCATTCAATCGGTTAATCCGATGAGCGAGCCCATGTTCAACCAGAAACTCCAGAGCCCTATAGGCCACAGGTGGCTGGTTCCCAAAGCCGTCCGCGGCAAGGCGATCCAAGACCTCATATGCCCCCATCGCCCGATGCTCGGAAACCAAGATTTCGAGAGTCCGGCGCCGCACAGGCGTCAGGCGCAAGCCCTCTTGGCGGACCAGCCCTTCGGCATGATGCAGGACATCATGCGTGCAGGTCTCATGATTGTGGTCGTGGAATGCGGGCGAGTGATCAGACATTCTCGGACACCTAACGTTATATTGTAGCAACTCAGTATATGGAAACCACGCCCGATCTCAAGGATCGCCTGAGCGTAACCGAGTCCCACTGCCGCGCTGCGCTTTACCGGAACAGCTTAGTCTAATTCATATCCGAGTATGATAGCACCCACACAGGGTACGCCAATCTGGGGATCACCCTCCGGCATGGTCAAATCCAAGCGACGCCAAGGGCGCAAAAGCCCGCTTTGCAGAACCGCAGTTCTCCGCGGCATTGGCCGAATAGAATACCGATGAGTATGGCCTATTGGTGGGCATCCGCGACCGGATGGGATCAGAAGTCGCGCTGCCGCACCAAAGGCAACCGCAATCGCCACCAGAACAGAGGGTTAACCGTTGGTCGCGGCCTCGTACCATTTCACGATGGCCGCGCGCTCTTCCTCCTCGATGTAGGACAGGTTTGCAGGCGGCATGGCGTGGCTCAGGCCCGCTTGCAAATACACGGCGCGGGCGTTGCGGATGATCTCTGCTTCGGTGTCCAGCCGCACGCCTTTGGGGGCCCAAAGGACGCCCTCGTAAAAGGGCTCTGCAGCGTGGCACATGGAACACCGCCCCATCACGATATCATGCACGTCATCCCAGCCGTCGGCCTGCGCGAACTGCACCAGTCCCGCCTGAACTTCTTGCTCGGCCTCATCGGCACGGAACATGGGCGCGGTGGACAACCACATGATGATGATGAACAGGATCGCCGTCACAGACCACGTCCAATAAGGCGTCCCTTTGCGGGCGTGCATCGTGTTGAAGAAGTGGCGGATCGTGACACCCATCAGGAACACGAGGCTGGCGATGATCCACGTATACTCGGTCGCGAATGCAAGCGGGTAGTGGTTCGACAGCATCAGGAACAACACCGGCAACGTCAGATAATTGTTATGAGTGCTGCGCTGCTTGGCGATCTTGCCGTATTTTGCATCGGGGATACGGCCTGCAATCAGGTCGGCCACCACGATCCGTTGGTTCGGCATGATGATAAAGAACACGTTCCCCGACATGATCGTCGCCGTGAACGCCCCCAGATGCAGCATGGCCGCGCGGCCGGTGAAGACCTGCGTGTAGAACCACGCCATCCCCACCAGAATGACGAACAGCAGAACCATCAGGCGAGTATTGTTGTCGCCAAACTTGGTCTTGCAGATGCGGTCGTAGGCCAGCCATCCAAAGCCCAAAGAGCCCATAGAAATCAGGATCGCCTGCCACGGCGCAAGGTCCGCGATGTTCGGGTCGATCAGGTAGAATTCCGCGCCCAGATAGTAGACCAGCGCCAGCATGGCGAAACCGGACAGCCAGGTCGCGTAGCTCTCCCACTTGAACCAGATCAGGTCGCCGGGCATCTGGTCGGGGGCCACAAGGTACTTCTGAATGTGGTAAAAACCGCCCCCGTGAACCTGCCATTCCTCGCCGTCTGCGCCGCTGGCCAGATTGCGGTCACGGTGCAAGCCAAGGTCCAGCGCGATGAAATAGAACGACGATCCGATCCACGCGATCGCGGTGATCACATGCAGCCAGCGAACGGCAAATTCCAACCACGCGCCCATAGCGGCGAGATCATACATAGGCAAACCTCCTGTTATCGAGGTGATCATAGCCAACGGGCTATTCCCTTGATAATCAGGAAAGTCGGTGCAGGACTTTCAAATCAAGCCTGATAATCGCAGGAAGGCCCCATGAGCTATGTGAACAACATCCGGATGTTCGTGCGTGTCTACGAATTGGGCAGCATGTCCGCCGCCGCGCGGGATCAACGGGTGTCGGCCGCCGTGGCCTCGGCCCGTATTGCCGAGCTGGAAAAGCATCTGGGGGTGCGCCTTTTCAACCGGACCACGCGGGCGCTGCACGCGACCGAGCACGGGCAGGTTTTCTACACTGGTGCCTGCGAGATTATCGAAGCAATCGACCGCGCCGAAGCCGCCGTGATGGAGCGCAGCCAGTCCCCGCGCGGAACTGTCTTTGTGGCCGCACCCTTGGGCTTGGGGCGCAGGCTGATTGCACCACATGTCCCTGCATTCAAACGGGATTATCCAGAGATCGACGTCCGCCTTCGCCTGTCCGACCGCGTGATCGATGTCACGACCGAGGGGCTGGATCTGGCCTTTCACATCGGGCCTCTGGCGGATAGCGACCTGAAAGTCCGCGTGATCGCAGATATCCCCCGCGTGCTATGTGCCGCGCCATCCTACATCGCCGAACGCGGGATGCCAGAGGACGGCAAAGCCCTAGTCGAAGATCGGCACGACTGCCTGAACCTGCGCTTTCCGGGGGCCAAGGAATTCCAGTGGACCCTGCAAACCGGCAAGGGCCCGCGCCGGTTCGAAGTCACAGGCCCTTTGGAATCGGACGACGGGGATGTGCTGACGAATTGGGCGCTCGATGGCTGCGGTATTATCATGAAACCGATCTACGAGATCGCCGACCACCTGAACAGCGGCGCGCTGGTCCCTGTGGCCACCAGCACGCCGCCCATGGCGACTCAATTGGCGTGCCTGTCCCCCAGTCGCCGATTCCGCGACCCCAAAGTGCAGCTCTTTCGCGACTTCATGGTCGCCCGCTGCAAAGAGGCGCTGGACACTCAACTGCCGCGATAGGTCGACATACCAAAGGGCGAGATCAGCAGCGGCACGTGATAGTGCGAATCTGCATCGCTGATGCCAAAGCGGATCGGCACAACGTCCAGAAAGCGCGGCTCTTCTTGCGGGACACCGCTGGAGTCCAGATAGGCGCCCGCCTGAAACACCAGTTCATAGACTCCGACCGCAAATTCCCCCGCGGGCAAGATTGGCCCATCGGTGCGGCCATCGTCATTGGTCACTTTGGTCGCCAGATGCACCCGCGCCTCGCCTTCGATGCGATATAGGTCAATCGTCAGCCTTTGGGCCGGAACGCCCTTTGCCGTGTCCAGAACGTGGGTGGTCAGAAATCCGTCAGCCATAGTTTGCTCCTTTTGCTGGCAGTGATCCTAGGGCGTTGCCGCGAACATGGGCACTCTTTGCACACAGACCCCCAATAAAAACTGTTTCAAATAATTTTTGATAATCAGTTTCCCATCGGCTGTCATACTGCTGTCGCAAAGAAAGGACTTCCCCGAAGATGACCCGCTACACTCGTAATATGATCGGATACGGCCCCGATGCTCCAGACCCGCAATGGCCGGGGGGCGCAAAAATCGCCGTGCAGTTCGTCCTGAACTACGAAGAAGGCGGCGAAAACTGCGTGTTGCACGGGGATCAGGCATCCGAGGCATTCCTATCCGACATCGCAGGTGCGGCCATGTGGCAGGGCAAGCGCCACTGGAACATGGAGTCAATCTACGAATATGGCGCACGGGCTGGCTTCTGGCGCCTGCATCGCTTGTTCACCAGCGCGGCCATCCCCGTAACGATCTACGGCGTGGCCACAGCGTTGGCCCGCAGCCCCGAACAGGTCGAAGCGATGAAGGACGCCGGTTGGGAGATCGCCAGCCACGGCCTGAAATGGGTCGAACACAAGGACATGCCCGAGGATGAAGAGCGCGCCGCCATCGCCGAAGCCATCCGTCTGCACACCGAAGTGGTCGGCGAGCGCCCCCTTGGCTGGTACACGGGCCGTTGCAGCGAAAATACCGTCGGTCTGGTCGCCGAAGAGGGCGGATTTGCCTATGTCAGCGACACCTATGACGACGACCTGCCCTACTGGCTCGAGGTCGGGGATCGCGACCAACTGATCATCCCCTATACCTTGGAAGCCAACGACATGCGCTTCGCCACCGCGCCGGGCTACATCACGGGCGAGCAGTTCTATCAGTACCTGAAGGATGCCTTCGATACCCTGTACGCCGAAGGGTCGGATGGCCGCCCCGCCATGATGTCGATCGGTCTGCACTGCCGTTTGATCGGTCGTCCGGGCAAAATGGCGGGCCTGAAGCGGTTCATCGACTATATCGGGGGCTTCGAAGGAGTTTGGACCCCGACCCGCCTAGACATCGCAGAGCATTGGGCGAAAACCCATCCCCACACCCGCAAACAACGCCCCAGCCAGATGGACCGCGAAACTTTCGTAGGAACCTTCGGCGGCATCTTCGAGCATTCCCCGTGGATCGCCGAGCGCGCCTTTGATCTGGAACTTGGCCCTGCCCATGATCGCGCCGCCGGTGTTCACAATGCGCTGGCCCGCATGTTCCGCAGCGCCAGCTACGACGAGCGTCTCGGCGTCCTGCGCGCCCACCCCGATCTGGCCGGCAAACTGGCAGCCGCCAAGCGTCTGACCGCCGAAAGCACCTCGGAACAGTCCAGCGCGGGCCTCGACGCCCTGACCGACGAAGAACGCACCCAGTTCACCAATCTGAACACGGCCTACACCGAAAAACACGGTTTCCCGTTCATCATCGCCGTCCGCGACCACGACAAAGCCTCGATCCTATCCGCGTTCGAACGCCGGATCGCCAACGACAGCGCCGCCGAATTCACCGAGGCCTGCAAACAGGTCGAACGCATCGCCCGCCTGCGCCTCGAGGACCTGCTATGACCCAGTATGCCTTCCCCCCCGGTGGCCTGCCCGAACAAGACGGCGATCCCGTCGGCACCGCCATCTTCACCACCGCCTATGCCGTGCTGCCCGCTTGCACCCACCGCGACATCGTCACCAGCCTGCTGCCGGACTGGACCGACACCCGCGTCTGGATTCTGGGCCGCCCCCTCTCGGGCTTTGCCGAAACCTTCGCCCAATACGCGGTCGAGGTCTCCCCCAACGGCGGCTCCACCCGCCCGGAGCCAAACCCCGACGCGCAAGCAGTGCTGTTTGTCGCCAGCGGTACCATGACCCTGACGCTGGATGGCCAGACCTACACCCTGACAGCAGGCGGCTATGCCTACATCCCGCCCCACAGCGCATGGACCGTCCACAACCCCGCCGACGCGCCGCTGCAATTCCACTGGGTGCGCAAAAAATACCAGAGCGTCCCCGGCCTCTCGCGCCCCGACGCCTTTATTACCAGCGACCTAGAGCGCACCCCGACTCCCATGCCCAACACGGACAAATGGGCCACGACGCGCTTTGCTGATCCCGATGACATACGCCACGACATGCACGTCAACATCGTGACCTTCCAACCGGGCGGCCGCATCCCGTTTGCCGAAACACACATCATGGAACACGGCCTCTACGTCCTGACCGGCGAAGCAGACTACCTCCTGAACGACCAATGGGTCCGCGTTGGCCCCGGCGATTTCATGTGGCTCCGCGCCTTCTGCCCCCAAGCCTGCATCGCACGCGGGCACACACCGTTCCGCTACCTGCTCTACAAGGACGTGAACCGCCATCCGGACCTCGCGCTCTAATGCTTCATCTTTGCCAAAATACTCTCGGGGGGAGGCGCACATGCGCCGGGGGGCAGACAGCCCCCCTCCCCGCTCAAAGGCCCCACTATGACTGAAATCACCGCGCTCCCCCTCACCGCCGAAGCGTTCGCCCCGTTCGGGGACGTCCTGACCACCGCAGGCGACCCCGACAAGATCATCAACGCAGGTTTCTGCGGACGCTACCACGACCGCGCCACCGTGGATTTCGGCCCCGAGGGACGCGCAGGCATCAGCCTGTTCAACGCTGTTCCACGTGAAATGCCATACACTTGCGACCTGATCGAACGCCATCCCGAAGGATCACAGGCGTTCATTCCGATGCATGAGAATGAATGGCTGATCATCGTCGCCGAAGGACAGGGTGATGCCCCAGGCCAAATCCACGCATTCATCGTGCCGCCCCACACCGCCGTCAACCTACACCGAGGCACGTGGCACGGGGTACTGACGCCGCTCCACGGGCCGGGCCTGTTTGCTGTGGTCGACCGCATTGGCACCACGGTGAACCTCGAAGAATTCGGGTTGGAGGAACCCGTCATTGTTCATCGCGCCTAAACGCGGCGAACCAAAACCAAAGAGCCGACAATGGCCGCTATCAACCCATCAGGAAGGGACCTGTATAATGTCTGACGCATCCATCGGCACGCCAGCCGAACTCAAAGACCCGAATCACACACCTCCGCTCGCCAAGGCCGTGCCGCTGGGTATCCAGCACGTCCTAGCGATGTTTGTTTCTAACGTGACACCTGCGATTATCATCGCTGGCGCTGCGGGTTTCGGGTTTGGCTCGAACTCGCCTGACTTTCCGCAGATGATCTACATGATCCAGATGTCGATGTTCTTTGCTGGCATCGCGACTCTGTTCCAGACGATTGGCATAGGTCCCGTGGGCGCCAAACTGCCCATCGTACAGGGCACCAGCTTTGCGTTTATCCCGATCATGATCCCGCTCGTCGCGGGCAAAGGCGTAGATGCCATGGCAGTCCTCATGGGCGGCGTATTCCTTGGCGGTATCTTCCACTTTATTCTGGGCCTCTTCATCGGCAAGATCCGCTTTGCCCTGCCGCCGCTGGTCACGGGCCTTGTGGTCACCATGATTGGTCTGGCGCTGGTCAAAGTCGGTATCCAATACGCAGCTGGCGGTGTTCCTGCCATTGGCACCGAAGAATACGGCAGCGCACAGAACTGGTTCGTCGCGTTTGTCGTGATCTTTGTGACGCTGGGGCTAAAATTCTTCACCCGCGGAATGCTATCGGTATCCGCTGTTCTTGTTGGCTTGCTGGTCGGATACGCAGTCGCCTACCTGATGGGCATGGTGAACTTTGGCAATGTTGGCAACGCAGCCACTCTGGCCCTGCCGAACCCGCTGCACTTCGGCCTAGAGTTCACAGTCGCCGGTGTTGTTGGCTTCTGCCTGATGTCGTTTGTCTCGGCTGTTGAAACCGTGGGCGACGTGTCCGGCATTACCAAAGGCGGCGCAGGCCGCGAAGCCACCGACAAAGAGATTCAAGGCGCAACCTTTGCTGACGGTCTAGGCACTGCTGTTTCGGGCCTGTTCGGCGCCCTGCCCAACACCTCGTTCAGCCAGAACGTTGGCCTGATCGCCATGACCGGCGTCATGAGCCGCCACGTGGTCACCATCGGCGCGATCTTCCTGATCGTCTGCGGCCTGATCCCCAAAGTCGGCGCGATCATTTCGACCTGCCCGATCGAAGTCCTTGGTGGCGGTGTGATTGTCATGTTCGGCATGGTCGTCGCCGCGGGTGTCTCGATGCTATCTGACGTGGACTGGAAACGCCGCAACATGGTGATCTTTGCCATTGCGCTCAGCCTTGGCCTGGGCCTTCAGCTAGAACCCGCCGCGCTGCAATACCTGCCTCCGTCGATCAAAGTTCTGGCCACGAGTGGGATCCTCCCCGCAGCGCTGATCGCGATCGTCCTGAACCTGATCCTGCCCGAAGAACTGGCGGACGAATCGACCGAAGAAATCTCGGGCGGCATGAAGGGCCACCGTTAATTTATAGGGCAGAACTGCTGTCTTAGTCAGGGCGCGGTCCATCCGGATCGCGCCCTCTTTCGTCTATGGCCACGCGTCAAACAGCACAGGTTCAGGCTTAAACACACATTCCAGTCTTGTGTTATTCACGAAATTGAATATTTAGAGGTGACAGTTTTTCGGAGGAGTGCCCCATGGATCTGCGTCAGATCGACAAGACCGTTTCAGTCAGCCCACAGATTGAGTCCGCTGATCTGGCCGCCATCAAGGCCGCCGGTTTCCGCGCCATCATCTGCAACCGTCCCGATGGCGAAGGGGCTGACCAGCCCACGTTCGAAGAAATCGAACGCGCTGCCAAAGAGGTCGGGCTAGAGGCCTGCTACATGCCCGTCACATCGGGCATGGTGACCGACGAAGACGCTGCCAAGTTTGGCGAAGCGCTGGTTGAACTGCCCGGTCCCGTACTTGCCTACTGCCGCACCGGCACCCGATCGGCCACCCTTTGGTCACTGTCGCAAGCCGACAAGAAATCCTCATCGGACATTCTAGCTGCCACCAAGGGCGCGGGCTACGACATGGCCGGTGTGGTGCGCCGCATCGTGAATGGCGGCAAAACCCCCACGAGCGAAGGCGACGCAAAGTTCGACGTGGTGATCGTGGGCGCTGGTGCTGCTGGCATCTCGGTTGCGTCAAGCCTGCGCGCCCGCCAGCCCAATCTTGAAATCGCTCTAATCGATCCTGCGGACATCCACTACTATCAGCCCGGCTGGACGATGGTGGGCGGCGGCGTTTTCGACCCTGAAACCACCTCGAAAACCATGGGATCGCTCATCCCCCACGGCGTCCACTGGATCAAATCGGCCGTCGCAGCGTTCGAGCCTCAGAACAACGCTGTCGTGCTGGATGGCTGCCGCGTCGTGAAATACGACCGCCTGATCGTCTGCCCCGGACTGAAGCTGAACTGGAACGCGATCCCCGGTCTGGTCGACACGTTGGGCCGCAATGGCGTGACCTCGAACTACCGCTACGACCTTGCTCCCTACACCTACGAATTGGTGAAGGGCATGAAGAAGGGTCGCGCGATCTTTACGCAGCCGCCGATGCCGATCAAATGCGCAGGCGCCCCGCAAAAGGCGATGTACCTGTCCGGCGACAACTGGCAGCGCAACGGTGTTCTCGGCAATATCGACATCCAGTTTATGAATGCTGGCGGCGTTTTGTTCGGTGTCAAAGACTATGTCCCCGCACTGGAAGAATACGTGAAGCGTTACGACGCAACCCTGAACTTCTTCCACAACCTCGTGTCGATCGACGGTGATGCGAAAACCGCGACCTTCAAGGTGTCGAAGCCCGACACCGAACCGACCGAAGTCACAACCGAGTTCGACATGATCCATGTTGTACCGCCCCAGTGTGCACCCGACTTCATTCGCGTGTCGCCCCTGGCAGATGCGGCGGGCTGGGTCGATGTGGACCAAGCCACCCTGCGCCACAAGACCTATGAAAACGTCTGGTCGCTGGGGGACGTGATGAACGCACCCAACGCGAAGACCGCTGCGGCGGCCCGCATCCAAGCGCCCATCGTGGCTGAAAACGTCAGCGCCGACATCGAAGGCAAGTCGCCTCGCGCCGTCTACAACGGCTACGGCTCCTGCCCGCTGACCGTCGAACGCGGCAAGATCGTTCTGGCCGAATTCGGCTACGGCGGCAGCCTGCTGCCCAGCTTCCCCAAGTGGGTTCTGGACGGCACCAAGCCGACCCGTCTGGCTTGGCTGCTCAAAGAGCAAATCCTGCCCCCCGTTTACTGGAAAGCCATGCTCCGCGGCAAAGAGTGGATGGCGACTCCTGAAAAAGTCAGCGCTAGCTGATCACGATGGGCGGGCGCTTCCTCCGGCGCCCGCCAATTCCTACCTTCCCGAGAGGCCAAGTTATGGCACGACGCACCACCTCGCTTAAACGCTACTTCCCGATCTTTGACTGGCTGACCAGCTACAACAAAGAGACCCTGACCAGCGACCTCGTGGCCGCCGTCATTGTTACGATCATGCTGATCCCCCAGTCGCTGGCCTATGCGCTGCTAGCGGGTCTGCCAGCCGAAGTTGGCCTCTATGCCTCTATCGCCCCTCTGGTGATCTATGCCGTGTTCGGCACCTCTCGTGCTCTGGCGGTGGGCCCTGTGGCTGTCGCCTCTCTGATGACGGCTGCCGCTGCGGGTCAGTTGGCCGCGAACGGCACTCCTGAATACTACACGGCTGCGATCCTGCTGGCGTTCTTGTCTGGCTTGATGCTGACTGTGATGGGCCTGTTGCGGCTCGGCTTTTTGGCGAACTTCCTCTCGCATCCCGTGATTTCGGGGTTCATCACCGCATCCGGTGTGATTATTGCGGCCAGTCAGGTGCGCCACATCCTTGGCATCCAAGGCGGCGGCGACAACCTGATAGAAATCGTCCACCGCATTTTTGAAAACATCGGCGAGGCAAACTTGCCCACGATCATCATTGGTGTGGCGACAACGGCCTTCCTGTTCTGGGTACGCGGCAATCTGAAGCCTCTGCTCGCTAAGATCGGTCTGACCGGACAGCTCGGCGCGGCTCTGGCACGTACTGGCCCTGTCGCTGCCGTTGTTGCGACCACGCTGGTCACCTACGGCCTCTCGCTGGATCAGGCAGGTGTCAAAGTTGTGGGCGACATCCCCACCGGCCTCCCGGGCCTCGCCATTCCCAGCTTCGACCTCGGTCTCTGGAGCCAGATCGCCATCCCTGCCCTGCTGATCTCGATCGTGGGCTATGTAGAGACGATTTCGGTCGCGCAAACTCTGGCCGCTAAACGCCGCCAGCGCATCGACCCTGACCAAGAGCTTATCGGTCTGGGCACTGCGAACCTCGGCTCGGCCCTGTCCGGCGGCTTCCCCGTTACAGGTGGCTTCTCGCGCTCGGTCGTGAACTTTGACGCAGGCGCGCAGACACCCGCCGCAGGTGCTTTCACCGCAGTTGGTATCGGCCTTGCGACCCTGTTCCTGACCCCTGCCCTGTTCTTCCTGCCCAAAGCAACACTGGCCGCGACCATCATCGTTGCTGTGCTCAGCCTCGTGGACTTCTCGATCCTGAAAAAGACATGGGCCTACTCGCGCGTCGATTTCGCTGCTGTCTTTGTCACTATTGTGGTTACTCTGGCCTTCGGAGTGGAAAAGGGCGTGTCGGCGGGCGTTCTGCTGTCCATTGGCCTGTTCCTCTACAAAACCTCGCGTCCGCACATTGCAGAGGTCGGCCTTGTTCCCGGCACCCAGCACTTCCGCAACATCCGTCGCCACGACGTGAAGACACATCCCAGCCTGCTGACCATCCGCATCGATGAAAGCCTGTACTTCGCGAATGCCCGCTACCTCGAGGACTACGTGATCGACCGCGTCGTCTGCGATCAGCCGATCAAGAACGTCGTCCTAATGTGCAGCGCCGTGAACGAGATCGACATGAGCGCCCTCGAAAGCCTCGAGACGATCAACACGCGCCTGTCGGAAATGGGCATCAAACTGCACCTGTCCGAGGTCAAGGGCCCCGTCATGGACCGCCTACAGCGCAGCCACTTCCTGCACGAACTGACCGGCAAGGTCTTCCTCGCGCAGTACGATGCTGTGGTGGCCCTCTGGCCCGAAGCCTCGCGCCCTGCGGTCGCCTAAAAACATTGACCCGCGCGCCTCTTTTCAGCTAGGCGCGCGGGCATGACCTCTTCCGCGAAAAACACCCCTTGGCACGGCGCCCTGATCGAAGGCGCAACAGCCACCCTCTGGACCTTTGACGCGGGCCGCACCATAGAGCCCGCCCAGACAGAGGCCCTGCCTGATAACACGATCATCGCAGGCGACAGCAGCTACACCTCAGCTGTGCCCTGCCCCGTGATCCCGGATGCCCTGCCATCCAACGGCTCCCAGCGCGTTCTGCCTACCGTGACCCAAGCCGCCCCGCGCGACCGCCTGACATGGGCGCGCGTTGCCGCCATCGGCTTCCAAAGCCTGAACCCCGAATGGGATGGCATCCTGTGCCTGCCCGGTCACGACACAACTTACTGGGTCCATCTCTCGGCCAAAGAAATCGTCAGCTTCCAAGGCTGTGCAACCCCGCAACTGGCTCGTACCCTGAACGCAGGTACGACCCCGGAAACCGAGGCGGCGGAGCAGACCATGTCTCGCCCTGCGAACCTTGCCGCGCAAATCCACACAGCGCAGGTCAGCCAGAACGCAAACGCTCTGCTCGGTCATCTCTTGGGTGCTGAAATCGCTGCGACCCGCCCCTACTGGCTGGGTCAAGAGGTAGCCCTGATCGGCACGACACCGATCACCGAGGCCTATGCCACCATCCTGAACGCGCAGCACGTTCCCCTAATCCGCGCTGACGGCACGAAAATGGTGGAAAAGGGCTTACAGATCCTGAACGCCCTCTAATCTTCAACTTGGGACAAAATACCCCCGCCGGAGGCGGAACTGCCGCCTCCAGACGCGCCGCCTGATCAGGCTTCGGTGCCGACCTTGTCCGCGTGATCCTTGTGAATGAACTTCGCGTCGCAATATCCGCATTCGACGTAGCCGTCGCTCTCTGGGATCATCAGCCACACGCGCGGATGGCCCAGAGCGCCCTCGCCGCCATCACAGGCAACACGATAGGTATCTACGATCTTGGTTTCCGGTGCTTTGGTGGTCATATCTGTCCTCACAGTTGTCGCAGGGCGCTATGCGCGTTAGGTGCGATACTATCGGCACATTGGCAAGGGGCAAGAGCGGTGAGCAACGCGATCGAAATCGAAGGCCTTCGGAAAATCTACAGCGGCAGCGGAAAATCCGCGCCCAAAGAGGCTCTGAAGGGGATCGACCTATCCATTCCCCGCGGATCTGTCTTTGGCCTCTTGGGTCCGAACGGGGCGGGCAAATCGACGCTGATCAATATTCTGGCGGGGCTCGTGGTGAAAACCGAGGGCGCCGTGCGCATCTGGGGCTGGGATCAGGACAAGAACCCACGCCAGTCCCGCGCCTCGATCGGGATCATGCCGCAGGAACTGAACCTAGATCCGTTCTTCACCCCCCGCGGCTCGCTCGAGGTTCAAGCCGGTCTCTATGGCGTTCCCCGCAGCCAACGCCGTAGCGATGAAATCCTGAAGTTCGTTGGCCTTGAAGACAAAGCCGAGGCCTATGCCCGCACGCTGTCAGGCGGGATGCGCCGCCGTCTGCTTCTCGGCAAAGCACTCGTCCACCGCCCCCATATTCTGGTTCTGGACGAACCGACCGCGGGCGTCGACATCCAGCTGCGCCAGATGCTGTGGAACAACGTCCGCAAGCTCAATCAGGAAGCGGGCATGACCATCATCCTGACCACGCACTATCTGGAAGAGGCCGAAGAGATGTGTGACGAGATCGCCATCATCAACGAGGGCTCTCTGGTTGCGCAGGACACGACCGCGAACATGCTAGGCCGTCTGGATGCCAAGGCGATGGTGATCCAGCCCGAAACCACTCCTGACCGCCTACCCGAGGGCGAAGGGCTGGACGTCTCCACCCGCCACGACGGCGCCTTGGTTATCCGCTATCATAGCAAACAAATCACGGCTGACCGTGTTCTACATGCCGTCCGCGATGCGGGAATCGTGATTCGCGATGTGAAGACCGAAGAAGCCGATCTGGAAGACGTCTTCCTGAAGCTGACCCACAGCGCCGGAGCGTCAGGAGTAGATGCCTGACCAGATGTCGGTGATCGCCTCCTGATCACCGGACAGGATGGGCTGCAAGAACTCTCCGACGGCGCCAATCGCGCCGTCCATGACCTCGCCGCCGACCTTGCCCGCGAAGCGCCCCGCCAGATCGGACAGGGCCCGCTTCATCAGCCCGCGGAAGGACGGATCATCCAGTTTGCCCGCACGATAGAGGCCGCGCTTCACCTCGGCTTGCTGATCCGCAGTCATGAATTCCTCGAGCACACTCGCCAGTCCCGAGACGGGCAGCCGCACCAGACTGGGATTGAAACTGGCATCCGTGACGACACGTGCACGGCGGCAGATCTCACCCAGATGCGCCTGAACGACAGGGTTTTCGACCTCTAGCACGAACCAGTTGGCATCTCGAAAGTAGCTGTCATTCATGATGACCGACCGCACCTGATCGTCCAGCTGACCCGACTGAGTCTGCCGAATTTCCAGATCGAACATCAGATTACGGGCCTTTGATCGGCTGACATGCAGATCAGCCATCACCTGATAGAGCGCCGCATCCTGAGCAACGACGCCTGCATCCCGCAGGGTCCGAAAGATCAAAAGATCCACTTCCCGTTTGGGCAAAACACCAAAGGCGGGCATCGTGTATTCCACCAGCAACCGCCCCAGCAACGCTTGCAGTTCTGGCTTCTCAAGTTTGTTCAGCGCGCCCGCAATATCCATAGAAAAAGGCCCTCCGTTTCCAGAGAGCCTTTGGCAAATCGCGTGAATGGGCGGTGAACCGACCGCGCGTTACTCAGCCTTGGCCAGCATTCGGCCCAGATTGCGGCCACCCAGAATATGGAAATGCAGATGTGGCACTTCCTGGATTGCGTTCTCGCCTGCGTTGGCGATGGTGCGGAAGCCACCGTCTTTGACGCCAACCATCTCGCAGACCTTGCCGAAAGTGCGGTTGAAATCGAGGATCTCTTCGTCCGAGGCCGTCTGACAGAAGTGGTCGTAGCAGACATAGGGGCCCTTGGGGATCACCAGCACGTGGATCGGCGCCTGAGGGTAAATGTCATGGAACGCCAGCGTATGCTCGGTTTCCAGCACGGTTTTATTGGGGATTTCCCCGCGCAGGATTTTCGCGAAAATGTTCTGGTCGTCGTAAGTGTAGGACATCGGCAGCCTCAGTCAGAGAACAAGTAATGGATTTGCATAATCTCTAGCGCTGTATCGCCATCGACCTCAAGGAAACGCGTCAAGGCTTCGGCATTTTCCTCTGGGCTGGCCTCTTCGTTGATGCGTTCGTAGTTCTCGTATTCCTTGTCGCGGATGCGGTCGAGCTCGTGATACAGGTCGTTCCGCAGCGTCGGCACCAGTCGCTCCAGTTGTTCATCCGTGGTGTGATCGCCCGCAAGACCCGTCCGTTTTGCGTGGCCGGCTAAATATTCATCACTAAAAGAGCAGTTGATCTCGAGAACGCGGGTCCTAGAGCGGTCAGACATGAAGTCCTGCAACAGATCAAGGTTCGATGGGTCCATACAGAGAATCATCTTATCGGTCTCGTAGACCTCGTAGAGCATCCGGACCAGCACGCGGCGGTGACGGGCCCGCTTGTCCAGACTGCTCTGGATGCCCCCCAGATCGGGCAGCGGCGTCCCCTCTTCTTCGAACAGGTATTCGACGCCAGCAACGTCCACGCGCTGTTTGATCTGGTCCAGCAAACGCTTGGCCACATGCCACTTCTTGCAGACGATGATCAGCAGTTCGCGGTGCCGGCCAAGGGTCGCCTCAGCCTCCCAGAAACGGGGGGCAAAACGCCGCCCCACACGGCCACGACCTGCAAGAAATTTGTACAAGTTGCGCCCCTCATCCGAGATGCGGAATTCCACATCCTCAGTTGCCCACAGCTCACCCAAGCGGGCGCGTAACTCTTTGGCTTCGGGGCTGATCTTGCGGGCAAAAAGGAAGTTCTGCGCCAGCAGCATGTCATAGTGGTCGTTGTAGAAATTCACCGGCATTCCGTAGTCGTTGAACATCAGGAATGTCAGCGTGCGGGTTTCGATTTCCTTGGCGGGCACCAGATGGCGGACCAGCGTCTGAAAGAACGTCTCGTCAGGAATCCACGTGGTCCTGAAAAAGCGCATGACATCCTTGCGCTTCTTGGTGAAATCGAGGATCGCCTCAATCGTTTCGCGGCGCAGACACCACCACTGACTGCCGATCTGGACGTCAATGTCATGGGGGATTTCTCGGGTCAGCCCCAACCGCTGCTGCCACTCAAGGCTCTTGTAGAACAACCACTTATTGTTTCGTTCGTTGAACCAGTGCCGGTAAATAAGGCGCTCTTCCTTGATGCCCGTCTTGATCCAGTCGCTCGAGAAGAAATCGAAACTCTCGATAAAGTCACGCTCGTTCGCATCCAGAAACTCGTGCGCATATTCCGCAGTTTTGACTGACATACAGTCGCCTGACAGCATGTAAAAATGAGTTGCACGAGGAAAGGCATCGGTCGCGGCCTCAACCGCGTACAAGGATGCCTCAACCAGGCTCCATTCACCCCAGCCGCACTTGATACGTTTGGTGGCAAAAGCGACGTTCGGGTTCGGCCCCAAAGCCTCTTTGATCATGGCGAAATGCTCGGGTTTCGCACGCGCATCAAAGTGGATCGAGATGTAGTCACCTACCGCGGTCAGCCGCTCTGCCTGATCAATAATCGCCTTGGGGTCTTTGTGGCAGAGAAGTATAAATGCAATGCGCGACATGTGCTCCACAATCCAGTAAAACGCGTCCATACCTTGTTAGGCGAGATGCGGAATTGAATAAACCGCAATTCTTTGCTTTGTATTAGTAATATTAAACGCGAGCCGCGTTTCGGAGGATTGTGTATGGGATTTCCAGGGACCTGGATGACCGAGAGCGAGAGCGTCGTGTACCGCGTCGTTCCCAAGTGTGCCTGCTCGACCATCGGGCAGATCATGTTCTATTCGGACCATGGTCGTTTCTTTGACGGAGACATTCACGACTCCAAGTTCGGCCTGCATAAGTGGTCACAAGACGACAGCCAGCTGTTGATCGAGCGCAACGTGCAGTCGCACAAAAGTTATGCGTTCACCTGCGTGCGCAACCCCTACACCCGCGTGCTGTCGTCGTTCTTTGACAAGATCTGCGGCATCCAGCGGAACGGGCGCCGGTATCGCGGCAACCTCGTCCCCCTGCTCATCCAGAAGTACGGGATCGAGGTCGGCGGCGAGGACGGCAAGCAAGAGTTTGACCAGATCAAGTCATTCCGCCGCTTTCTGCTGTTCACCCGTGACACCATCCGCTGGCGCCGCCCGATGGAGCCGGACATTCACTGGTCGGCCATGGCAGGTCACGTCAGCACGTTCATCGTGAACGGCGGGCGCTACAACAACATCTTCTGGACCGAGGCATTCAACGACGGCATGCAAAGCGTTCTGGACGCGATCGAGACACCGCATACCGTCGATTTGGCGAACATCCCGCGCTTCAACGAATCTGAAGGCCACGGCCCCAAACGCGCCCATCCGGTCGAGGATTACTTTGACGATCTGTCGATGCATCTAGTCAAAGAAATCTACCACCGCGATTTCGAGCTGTTCAAATATGACTTCGATAATCCGGGCAACAAGATGCCCATCGGCGAGATTGACCTAGATGAGGTTCACGCCAAGCTCGGTGAGTAAGTTCAGCAAACGCCCGATCCAGACCGGACCGGGCGTTTTCTTTTATTCGCCGTAGGGGACCCAAATGTTTTTGACGCGGGTCGCGGCCTCTAGGAACTCTGTTCCTTCGCCGTCCTCACCCATCCAGTCGCGGCTCAGGGCGTTGTTCACCCAAGTCCGCTTGAGGTTCGTCGTGCTTGCGGCCTCGATCTGGCCGGACAGGTCGGTGCTGCTAAAGCTCCAGACTGCGTCCAGATCCATGTGCTGCGCCATCGTCTTGGCCAAATCGCCGTGGCAGCCAGTCAGGATGTTCACCACGCCCGCAGGCACGTCAGAGGTTTCGAGCACCTGAATAAAATCCGTCGCCAGCAGCGGATAGGGTTCCGACGCCACCAAGACCGAGGTATTCCCCATCGCCATCAGCGGTGCCATCACAGACACCAGCCCCAGCAAGGGCCGCTCATCAGGACAAATCGCGCCCACAACGCCGACGGGTTCATTCATGGCCATTGCCACGCCCTTGATCGGGACACCGTGCACGCGGCCATCGTATTTGTCGGCCCACGCGGCATAGGTGAACAGGCGGTTAATGGCGGCTTTGACCTCGGCAGTGCCGTCGCCACGTCCGGTCAGGGCATCAATCCGCTCGGCGAACTCATAGGCCCGCGCCGACAGGTTTTCGCCCAGATAGAACAGGATTTGCGCCCGCAGGTGGCCGGTTGTTTTGGCCCACCCTCTGGCGCCATGCGCGGCCTCGACCGCGTTGCGAATATCCTTGCGGCTGGCGATGCTGACCTGCCCCGCCAACGCGCCATCGGCCTGCCAGATGGACTGTGAATAGCCGCCATCGGGCCGTGCCTGCTTGCCGCCAATGTACAGTTTGGCCGTCCGGTCGATGGCATCGACAGGCAGACCGTCACCCTCTTTGGGCTCGACCTTGGCCAGTTCACGGGGCTCGCGGTTCGGGCGGGTATAAGCGCTCAGACCTTCCCATCCGCCTTCGCGGCCAAAGCCGCTCTCGCGCACACCGCCGAAACCGGCAGCCGCGTCGAACAGGTTGGTCCCGTTCACCCAGACCACGCCAGCGGCCAGCTGCGGGGCCACGTCCAAAGCGCGGTTGATATTCTCGGTCCACACACTGGCGGCAAGGCCATAGCGCGTGTTGTTCGCGATCTGCACAGCCTCTGACGGCAAGCGGAAGGTGGTCGAGACCAGCACCGGCCCGAAGATTTCCTCTTGCATCAGGGTGTCGGCGGGCGACAGGCCAGTGATCAGGGTCGGCGGGTAATAGCAGCCGTCGGCGGGCATCTCGGCAGCGCTCCGATACAGTTCGCCCGAGGTGTTGCTATCAACCAGTTTCGTGATCGTCTCGACCTGCACGGGGTCAACAATCGCGCCCACGTCGATGCATTTGTCCAACGGATTCCCGATCCGCAGTCGGTCCATACGTGCCTTCAGCCGCGCGTGGAAATCATCGGCGATGCCCTCTTGCACGATCAGGCGCGAACCTGCGCAGCAGACCTGCCCTTGGTTAAACCAGATCGCATCGACGAGGCCCTCGACCGCGCTGTCCAGATCGGCATCCTCGAACACGATGTAGGCGGACTTGCCCCCCAGTTCGAGCGTCAGCCCTTTACCACCCCCAGCCGTCGCCTTGCGAATTTTGCGGCCAACAGAAGTTGAACCAGTGAACGCGACCTTATCAACGTCGGCATTCACCACCATTTCGCCGACCGCGCCGTCGCCTGTCACGATGTTCACCACACCTGCAGGCAGGCCGATCTGGCGGCAGATGTCGGCAAAGCACAGGGCGGTCAGGCTGGTGTATTCGGCGGGCTTCAGCACCACGGTGTTGCCCATGGCGATGGCTGGCGCGACCTTCCACGCCAGCATCAGCAGCGGGAAATTCCACGGGATCACTTGACCGCACACACCCACGGGGGCACGGTCTGCCATCGTTTTGTCCATCAACTGCGCGTGGCCCGCGTGGTGGTAGAAGTGGCGCTGAACCAAGGGGATGTCGATGTCGCGGGACTCTCGGATCGGCTTGCCGTTGTCCAAAGTCTCCAGCACGGCGAGCAGCCGCCCGTGCTTCTGCAGCGCACGGGCGAGCGCGTACATGTACCGCGCACGGCCCGCCCCGCCCAAAGCCTCCCATTTCGGCTGGGCCGAGCGGGCGGCATCCACAGCAGCATCCACGTCGGCTTGGGTGGCTTGGCTCAGTTCGGCCAGCACCTCGCCCGTCGCAGGATTGCGGGTTTCGAAGGTGTCGCCAACCTCGGTGAAGGCACCGTTGATAAAGTGGCCAAAGCTGCTGCCGTTATCGACAAGCCAAGCCAGCGCCTCGGCGGCGGATTCAGGGGCGGGACCGTAGTTCATGGTCTCAAAAATCTCTTTCACGGACATGTCGGATTACCCCATCGGGTGGCGGTAAGCGGCGGAATAAGCGCCGGTGATGTGGTGTTCGAGCTGGCGTTCGATGTCGCCGAGCAGGGACGACGCGCCAAAGCGGAACAGATCGGGGCGCAGCCAACAATCGCCAAGTTCCTCTTTGATCAGGGCCAGATAGTTGATCGCGTCCTTGGCCTTGCTGATGCCGCCCGCAGGTTTATAGCCGACAACATGGCCGGTCTGCGCGTAGTAGTCACGAATCGCCCGCAGCATCACCAGCGTCACAGGCAGGGTCGCGTTCATAGGCTCTTTGCCGGTCGAAGTCTTGATGAAATCAGCACCCGCCATCATGCAGATCAGGCTGGCTTTGGCGACGTTCCGCAGCGTGCCAAGCTCGCCCGTGGCGAGGATCGCTTTGACATGCGCATGACCGCAGGCATCGCGGAAGGCGCGCATTTCATCGTACAGCGCCTGCCAATTGCCACTCAGCACATGGCGGCGCGAAATCACGATATCGATCTCATGCGCACCCGATTTCACCGACTCTTCGATTTCAGCGATCCGTAGGTGCAAAGGCGACAGACCCGCAGGAAACCCCGTGGACACCGCTGCGACAGGAATGCCAGAGCCATCGAGCCCTTTGACTGCAGCCTCGATCATGTCGTGATAGACACAGACGGCGCCAACGGTCAGCCCCTCCATGCCCAATGCGCTCAGGATGTCGGCGCGGACGGGTTGGCGGGCCTTGGCCGTCAGGCGGGCAACGCGGCCCACTGTGTCATCGCCGGACAGGGTGGTCAGGTCGATGCAACTGATCGCGCGGCACAGCCAAGCGGCTTGATAGTCTTTCTTCACGCTGCGGCGACCGGGCAAAGTGGCACAGCGGCGTTGAATGGCGGCGGTGTTGGCTTGGGCGGCGTTCACCCATGCCATATCCAGCGGAACGCCCGGATTGCGGGCGAAGTCCGCGTCTGGCGCAAGATCGTAGGTCGAAGGCACGGTGCTTCCTGTGATCTGGAATTGACTCTTTGGTCAACTTGTCACGCCCGCGCCATCGGAACAAGAGCGGCGCAACGTCAGGCGGGCGGGTTAAACACCTGCGCCAACGCTTCGGCGGTTTCCCGATCCGGCGCCAGATCACTCTGTTGTTTGAGTTGGCGGTTGGATTTCCAGCCCGTGGTCGTCGACCGGCAGTGCCAAAACTTGCCCTGCTTCGACTTGAACAGGCTCGGCAAAGGCAATCTTTCCAGCAGATGGGTGTCCCACTGGAAGCCACCTAGCGGCCCCCTAGGATTAATGCACCACTTGGTGGGACAGGGCTTCTCGCTCTGTTTCATGTGCGTGTGGCTGGAATGCAGCGAGGGATCAGATGCCTCTGGGTCGGGATAACGCCAGTATCCCGGCACTCGCACGAACCCGCCCCACGACTTCAAAGCCAGATCAAAGATTGTCGTCCCCGGCGTATAAATCAGCTCGTCGACATCACAGCTTAGGACAGCGCGCGCCTGCCGCATCCAGCGCAGCCGGAGCACATTAAAGAGCGCAGTTTGAAGGTATTTTTCCGTCCGCGCATAAGGTGCACGTCCCCGAGGACCATATTTCCAAGGGACCGACACCACCATGATCCGCTTCAGATCGGTCAAGGACAGCGCATCTTCGATGTCCTGAACGCTGTAACTCGTCGAGCCGTTGTCCAGCAGCACCAGCGCCTCGAGCCCGTGCATCTCGACATGGTAGCGGGCAAAGTCAGTGATCCAGCGCAGGTCGTTATTCTTGGACAGGCACAGCGCTGTATTCAGGCCATCAAACGGCGCGGTTTCCTCTGGGTTCACGGGTGACGCAATAGTCGCCCCGAATGCCTGGAGCCGCACCTCAGTGGGACAGGTCGTAGAGGGTAGCTCAATAATATCGTGCCGGTAAAACTGCCGAATACGCAATATCTTGACCGGCAGACCATCCAGCGAAAAGACGCCTTGTTGCACGCCGGTTTTCAGGTTGTTCAACTTCGGACAAATCAGATGGACGCGGCCGTCTCGGTAGATCGCATCGAACCAAAGGGTCGTATCATCGAACCCCTGCGCGTAACCGTCGCGCTGGTGCTTTGCCGACAGCTTGGACTGTCGGAACGTTCCCTCTGGCAGAGCAGCATGGGCGAGCGTCCGCCCCCGGATAAAACGCGTATTCAAGTCGTCATGTGTCATGACCTTCGTGTTCCCCGAGAACTGCTAGAAGTCAAATACCGATCAGCACAGCGCCTGCAATTTCCAACAGAATGAAGAAAGTCCGCATCAAACCGCGAGACGTGATGCGATCCCGTCCAGCATGTCCAGACACTGAGCCATTTGCGAGACATCAACGTATTCGTCCGGCTTGTGTGCCTGTGCGATGTAGCCCGGTCCGCAGACCACCACGTCCATGCCGATTGATTGGAATAGGCCGCCTTCGGTGGCAAAAGCCACCACATCAACATCATTTTCGCCGGTCAGAGCCAGTACAAGATCGCGCGCTTCGTTGGTGTCCATGGGCTCTAGTCCCGCGACCTCACCAAGCGTTTCTGTAATGATCTCAGCGTCGGGCCAACGCTCTTGCATCTGAGGGAGCAGCGCCTCCTGCACGTAGCGTTTCACTTCACTGGTGACGTAATCATAGTCCGCGTTTTGGACGGGCCGGAATTCCCACTCAACTTGGGCCTTGCCCGGGATCACATTATGCGCGACGCCACCATGCAGGCCGCCAACATTCAAGGTCGTCCAAGGCGGATCGAAGCGACCATTTTCAGGCGCACGGGATTTCAGTCCTTCGCGTACTTCCAGCAAGTGGCTGACATACTTCACCGCATACTCCACCGCGTTGAGACCCGCATCCGGCGCGCTCCCGTGCCCCTCAAGCCCCGTAAAATGGGTGGTGTATTCGCAGCACCCTTTGTGCCCTTCGATCACCCGCATACCCGTAGGCTCACCAATTACGCAAATCTTCGGTTTTATCGGAAAACTCCGTAACTCCTTCACAAGTGCTTGCGCCCCAAGGCAGGCCGTTTCTTCGTCGTATGTGAAAGCACAATGCAGCGGTCGTTTGAGCGACTCCGCATCCAAAGTCTCGATCAGCGCGAGGCAACAGGCGATATACCCCTTCATGTCGCATGCGCCCCGGCCGTAAAGACGGTCATCCTTGAGGACCATTTCAAAGGGATCGCTGGTCCAGTCTTGATCCGCAACTGGCACCACATCCGTATGGCCGGACAGAACAATCCCGCCGTCTACTCTGGGTCCAAGCGTTGCCCAAAGATTTGCCTTGGCCCCCGTCTCATCCGAGTGAATGACGACCTCGGCCCCAGCTTTCTCAAGTATCTTTTTGATGTAGTCGATCATCTGCAGATTGCTGTCGACCGAGATCGTGGGAAAGCCAATCAGATCACCCAAGATCTCTTGCGCACGGGATAAGGTGCTCATGTCGCGTCACTTTCCGTCATAGTTTCTGCTCGCATACTGTCCGGCTCGCGTCGGGAATCAAGCTGCATTCTTCTTTCGATTGCACAGCTCTCGAACTGTCGAAACCCAAGCGAATCGATTGATTCGAGTGCCCAAGTTCGCGTCAGACGACCATGCGAGCAGCAATTCGAAAACAGTGTCGCGAAAATTTTACCTTGCCACCCTAAGGATTTGGCGCGGCATCTGACCGTTGATAATACCCGTGACAGGTTCTCTCAAATGCCCCTGCCCTTTGGTCGGGCTTCGCCATCGAAAACGGGCTCATCGCCTTGTTTGCCTAGGAAAAGTGCAGTTCCTGTGGGCACCACATTCACTGAATACGTCGCTTTCGTAGTCCATTTGGTCGGCTTCCACGCTGCGGAATTAACGTTTGTCCTGACTTGCTTGTGTAGGCCGCTGTTCACCGAAACCCACTGTTGCATGACTCGACTGCACGGGTTTTAGTCGAAGGCGAAAAAGTGCAGCACAAAAGCTGCCGCATACACAGGGAGCCAGTTTTGGCGCAAACACATTCAAACGATGCGTTCGTCGCCTTCGAACGCGTGCAAAAAAGCTATGACGGCGAAACATTAGTCGTCAAAGACCTTAACCTGTCGCTGCCGAAGGGCGAGTTCCTCACGATGCTCGGGCCGTCGGGTTCTGGCAAAACCACCTGCCTGATGATGCTGGCAGGCTTTGAGACCGCCACCTACGGCGAGATCAAGCTAGATGGGAAGCCCATCAACAACATCCCGCCCCACAAGCGCGGCATCGGGATGGTTTTTCAGAACTACGCGCTTTTCCCCCACATGACCGTCGCCGAGAACCTCGCCTTCCCTCTGGAAGTGCGCAAGCTCGGCAAGTCCGAACGCGAAGCGAAAGTAAAGCGCGCTCTGGACATGGTGCAGATGGGCGCTTTTGGTGGCCGTCGCCCTGCGCAGCTTTCGGGTGGTCAGCAGCAGCGTATCGCGCTGGCTCGTGCGCTGGTGTTCGAGCCTGAACTGGTTCTGATGGACGAACCGCTCGGTGCGCTCGACAAACAGCTGCGCGAACACATGCAGTTCGAAATCACCCGCATCGCGCATGATCTGGGCATCACGACTGTTTATGTAACCCACGACCAGACCGAAGCGTTGACCATGTCGGACCGCGTCGCTGTATTTAACGACGGCCGCATCCAGCAACTGGCGCCACCGGACGAGCTCTACGAAGCGCCCCAGAACAGCTTCGTTGCGCAGTTCATCGGCGAGAACAACACCATGGAAGGGACCGTCCAAGAGCTTCGCGATGGATACGCCAAGGTGCGTCTCGACAGCGGTGATGTCATCGATTGTAAGCCTGTGAACGTTGGCAAAGCGGGCGACCGCACGCTGGTTTCGATCCGCCCCGAGCGCGTTGAAATTGACAAATCGCGCCTACACCCCGATGCCCACACGCTCAAGGCCGAAGTGCTGGAATTCGTCTACATGGGCGACATCTTCCGCACGCGCCTGCGTGTCGCAGGCCGCGAAGACTTTGTCATCAAAACTCGTAACGCTCCGGATCAGCGTCGCCTCAAGCCCGGCGAGATGATCGAAATCGGCTGGCTGGCAGATGACTGCCGCGCGCTGGACGCCTGATAATTAAGCGTTACACTCAGAGATACCGCAGCGAACAAAGTCGCTGCGGCGCCTCGCAGACGAGGTCGGATGCGAGGGAAGGATTTCACGGCCTGTCCCGGGGCTGGGAATCATCAATATCAAAATCCGGGCGCCTATTAGGGAGTAAGAAATGAAACTCACCAAAATGATGCTGACCACCACGGCTCTGACCGTTGCCGCCGGTGCTGCATTCGCCGAAGGCCATGGCTCGATGGCTGACTCGATGACCGTTGTGTCGTGGGGCGGCGCCTATCAGAACAGCCAGGTGAAAGCATACGTCGAACCCTACGTCGAAATGAACGAAAGCCTCGAAGTTGTCACCGACGAAAGCTCGGCCGAAGCAGTGACCAAGCTGCGCGCGATGTCCGAAGCCGGCAACATCACTTGGGACGTCGTTGACGTTGTGGCTGCAGACGCGATGCGTCTTTGCGACGAAGGCCTGGCGCTGGAAATCGACCCCGACACCATGCTGGCAGACGCGCCCGACGGCACCAAAGCGTCCGAAGACTTTGGCGATCTGATCGTCAGCGAGTGCTTCATCCCGCAGATCGTGTATTCGACCACCTTCGGCTACCGCACCGACCTGTTGGACACCGCTCCGACCAGCGTTTGTGACATCTTCGACACCGACACCTTCCCCGGCAAGCGCGCACTCGAAAAGCGCCCGATCGGCAACATGGAGTGGGCTCTGATCTGTGACGGCGTCGCAATCGAAGACGTCTACGACACTCTGGAAACCGAAGAAGGCGTCCAGCGCGCATTCAACAAGCTCGACACCATCAAGGACGACGTTGTCTGGTGGTCGGCGGGTGCCGAAACGCCCCAGCTTCTGGCTGACGGCGAAGTGACCATTGGTTCGACCTACAACGGCCGTCTGTTCTCGGCGATCGCCGAGCAGGGTCAGCCCATCGGCATGCTCTGGGACTGGCAGATGTTCGACCTTGACGGCTGGATCATCCCCGCAGGTCTGCCCGAAGACCGTGAAGCACGCGCTCTGGACTTCGTGAAGTTCGCAACCGACACCCAGCGTCTGGCGGATCAGGCCAAGTACATCTCGTACGGCCCCGCACGCGCATCGTCGGCACCGCTGGTTGGTCAGCACGCCGAACTGGGCATCGAAATGGCGCCTCACATGCCGACCGATCCCAACAACGCGCAGAACACCTTCCTGTTCAACTACGACTGGTGGGCAAGCTACCGCGATGACCTGGACGCACAGTACCAGGCATGGCTGCTGCAGTAATCTGAATTCGGAAGGGGGGCACCTGCCCCCTTTCCACCCTTCGTATTCTTCAGAGCATTCGGTTCTTGCGCCAAGCCATCCGCGGCTTTGCCCAACAACCATTTAAGAGACGCCGGATAACTGGCGCTGACCTCAACAGGGATAACTATGGCTGATACCACGACCGATGGCCCGATGTTGGCCGCCGACGGCACCCCGCTAAAACAGAGTCTCGCTAGGGCTCTGCGGCGGCAAAAAATCCGAGCTTTGATGCTGACCGCACCGCTGCTGATTTTTGTTCTGGTGTCCTTCATCATGCCGATTGGCTCGATGCTGATGCGTTCGATCCAGAACACTGCAGGCACCGAATACGTGCCAGACATTCTGCCCAACGTTGTCGCCGAACTCGAAGAGTGGGATCCGACAACCGGGGAATTGCCATCTGAAGCCGCGTTCAAGGCCATGATCATCGACTTTCAGGTGGCGTTCGAGAACAAGCAGCACACCCAGTTGGGACGCCGCTTTAACTACGAAACCCCGGGCATGTCCTCGCTATTCCGTAAATCGGGCCGCAAAGTCTCTCGGATGGACGTAGAAGAGATCACCGATGCCAAGGCTGCGTTGCTCGACGTGGACGAAGACTGGGGTAATCTACAGTATTGGGCCACGATCAAAGCGAACTCGGGCTACTACACGTCCAGCTACTACATGGCGGCCTTTGACGCGGAACGCACCATTGAGGGCGTTCAAATGAAGGACCCTGATCAGCGGATCTACCAAAAGCTGATGCTGCGGACCCTATGGCTGAGCGGTTTGATTACCTTCTGCACTCTGGCGATTGGCTATCCTGTGGCTTGGCTTCTGGCAGACCTACCGCTCCGGACCTCGAACCTCTTGATGATCTTGGTACTGCTGCCCTTCTGGACCTCACTGCTTGTTCGGACCTCTGCTTGGAAAATTCTACTGCAAGAACAAGGCGTGATTAACGACATCTGGATTGCCCTTGGCTTCTCGGACCGCCTGAGTTTGATCAACAACCAGCTCGGCGTGGTAATTGCGATGACCCACATCCTGCTGCCCTTTATGATCCTACCGCTCTACTCGGTGATGAAAACGATCCCGCCCTCGTACCTGCGTGCTGCCAAATCGCTTGGCGCGACCAACACCACCGCCTTCCTGCGGGTCTACTTCCCGCAGACCACTCCGGGCATCGGTGCGGGCGCGCTGCTGGTCTTCATTCTGGCGGTTGGTTACTTTATTACCCCCGAACTCGTCGGCGGTGCTGATGGTACCTTCATCTCGAACCGGATTTACTTCCAATTCTCGACCTTGGGCAACTGGGGTCTGGCCGCGGCACTTGGCACCATTATGCTCGCCGTCGTCCTTCTTCTCTACTACGTCTACGACAAGCTCGTTGGCATCGATAACGTGAAGCTGGGGTAATCATCATGGCAACGACACTTCCTCCCTATGCGACAACGGGTCAGAAGATTTGGTACTACGGCTTCCGCGTCTTCTGCGGTCTGGTCTTCTTTTACCTGATCTTCCCAATCTTGATCGTGATCCCGCTCAGCTTCAACGCGCAGGACTTCTTTACCTTCACGCCGGAAATGCTGCGGCTTGATCCCGAAGGCTACTCGCTGAAACACTACAAGGACTTCCTTGGTGCAAATGGTGACTACAGCTGGCTGCAAGCTTTCAGCAACTCGCTGATCATCGCCCCGCTGGCGACCCTGCTCTCAGTGAGCCTTGGGACACTCGCTGCGATTGGCCTTAGCCAACCGCACGTGCCCTTCAAGCGTCAGATCATGGCTCTGCTGATTTCGCCGATGATTGTTCCGCTGATCATCACCTCGGCTGGTATGTTCTTCTTTTACTCCAGCGTCAGTCTGCAAGGCACTCTGTTCGGTGTTGTTTTGGCCCACGCAGCTCTGGGTATCCCGTTCGTCATCATCACGGTGACAGCGACCCTCAGCAGCTTTGACACCAGCTTGACCCGCGCAGCGGCGAACATGGGCGCCGATCCGGTGACCACGTTCTTCAAAATCCAGATGCCTCTGATCTTGCCCGGCGTCATCTCTGGTGGCCTCTTTGCCTTTATCACCTCGTTCGACGAAGTTGTGGTGGTGCTGCTGGTCGGCTCGGCTGGTCAGAAAACCTTGCCTTGGCAGATGTTCATTGGTCTGCGCGAACAGATCTCGCCCACAATTCTGGCCGTTGCCACAATCCTCGTGGTGATCTCGATTGCACTGCTGACAACCGTAGAACTACTCCGCCGCCGCAGCGAGCGTCTGCGTGGCATGAGCCCAGGCTAAGGTTCGGCGGCATCATCAATCACGCGAAAGGGCGCCCGTTTCGGAGCGCCCTTTTTGCTGCTGATAGGTTTGGTCTTACTTGGTCAGGATCAGCTTGCCCTGACGTGTGATGCGCAACGTGTAGATCTGATCCCCCAATTGGATCAGCGCCTGTGCGCCACCTGCGGTCAGCTCTTCGGCGATGTGCAGGGGCAGTTCGGGGGAATGCGGGCTGGCGGTGCGGAATGTCGAAGTCATGACGGTCATCGGGAAGTTCCTTGCGGTGCGCGCGGCATCAATGGTCGCGGGTTTCAATGCGGTCGAGCAAGCGCTCTGCACAGAGGTCCACAGGCCATGTCAGCTCTGCAAGGATAGCGCGCAATTCGGATGCACGCGTGGTGTTCTCTTGAATGCGGTCAGCCTTGGGCGGATATGTCATGGGATGTGTCCTATTTGACGAAAACGCTGGCTGACCCGATTCAGGTTGGCTGACTTAAACCTGACTATTTTAGTCGTCTTCGTCAATGCCCTTTCTTTGGCAAAAGAAAAGGCCCGCCAATTTGGCGGACCCCTTCGCTAAAATTCTTAACAGATCAAAGCTGATCGACCAGTGCTTCGCCGGCGGATAGTTCACAAACGCCGGGGCTTTCCTCGACACTTAGCACCTTTACGACGCCATCTTCGGCGACCAAGGAAAAGCGCTTTGAACGGCCGATCAGACCGGCGGGCGGCGCAGTGAAATCCATGCCAATCGCTTTGATCCAAGTCCCTTCGGCATCCCCTAGCATCGTCAGTCCAGCCTCCGCAGCTCCTGTGTCTTTGGCCCAGGCATCCATGACGAACGGATCGTTGACCGACACGCAGATCACTTCTTCGATCCCTTTTGCAGCCAGCGCATCTTTGGCGCGGATGAAGCTGGGAACATGCGCCGTGCTGCAGACGCCTGTGTAGGCGCCAGGCAAACCAAAGATCGCAACCTTGCGACCGCTCAACTTGTCGCTCAGCTCCACGGTCTGCGGTCCCTCTGCGCCCAGCACGAGCATAGTGCCTCCGGGCAGCGTCTCCCCAATCGAAATTGTCATTGATTTTCCCTCTGACGAATTGCGTTCGCAGTCAGCCTGCGTTTAATCAGGTCCAATGCAGACCCATTGATACACATAGGAGAGCCAGAGGAAATGTCCCACGTTGCAGTTGTTGGGGCCGGACAGGCCGCCGCGTCACTGATTGCCGAACTCCGCAAACGCGGGTTTGACGGGGACATCACCCTGTTTGGTGCAGAGCCAGCCCTGCCCTACCAGCGCCCCCCGCTGTCCAAAGCCTATCTGCTTGGCGAAATGGATCTGGAGCGTCTCTACCTACGGCCTGACCACTGGTACGAAGACAACCGCATCAGCTTGCGTCTCGGCCAGCACGTGGACGCAATAGACGTGGCCGGCAAAACCCTGACTGTCGGCGATGAGACTGTCGCATGGGACCAGCTGGTGCTGACCACAGGATCTACGCCGCGTCATTTGCCTGCTGCCATTGGCGGTGACCTGGAGAATGTCTTCGTTGTCCGTACACTGTCCGACGTCGATGCGATGGCACCCGAGGCAACTTCGGGCAAAAAGGTTCTGATCGTGGGTGGTGGTTATATCGGTCTAGAGGCCGCTGCGGTTTGTGCCAAACGCGATATGAATGTCACTCTCGTCGAAGCGGCTCCTCGGATTCTGGGCCGCGTCGCCTCGCCCGAGACTGCAGACTATTTCCGCGAGCTTCACAGCTCTAATGGCGTGAACCTGCGCGAAGGCATCGGCTTGGCACGACTGAACGGCGTGGATGGCAAGGTCACCTCAGCAGAGTTGGCAGACGGAACCACACTTGATGTAGATTTGGTGATTGTCGGCGTTGGAATTCACCCAACCACAGGATTGGCCGAATCCGCCGGTATCACGCTGGACAATGGCATCGCCGTAGACGCTCAAGGTCGCACCAGCGCCCCGAACATTTGGGCTGCCGGTGACTGCACCAGCTTCCCTCACGGCGAAGGGCGTATGCGTCTGGAAAGTGTACCCAATGCCATCGACCAAGCAGAATGCGTCGCACGCAACATCCTTGGAGCAGAAGAAGCCTATGTCGCCAAGCCTTGGTTCTGGTCTGATCAGTATGACGTCAAATTGCAAATCGCAGGGCTGAACGCCGGCTACGATCGTATCATCACCCGCGACAGCGGCGATGGCGCAAAATCTTTCTGGTACTACGCAGGCAAGACACTTCTTGCCTTGGACGCCATGAATGATGCCAAAGCATTCATGGTCGCGAAACGCCTGATCGAAGCCGGCCGGAGCCCTGCGCCAGACGCTGTGGCCAATCCTGAGACAAATCTCAAAATGCTGCTCAAATGAGGATCATAGCCGGACAGTGGCGGGGTCTCAAACTGGCTGACGTAGGCGAAGGCGATGCCGCCGCCCACCTTCGCCCGACATCTGATCGTGTGCGCGAGAGCCTGTTTAACATTATCGGCAATCAAGGGGGGCAATCGCCACTTGTTGGTGCCCGCGTTCTGGACCTTTTTGCTGGAACAGGTGCCCTTGGGCTCGAGGCACTTTCGCGCGGAGCACAGCAGATCACGTTTGTCGATGACGGCGTAAAAGCGCAGAAACTGCTCCGCCAGAACATCGACAAATGCCGCGCTAGCGACTCAGTCAAGATGCTTCGCGGGGACGCCTGCAATCTTGGGCCGAACAATGAAGCACCATTCGATATCGTTTTTCTGGATCCACCCTACGGCAAGGGTTTGGGCGACCGCGCCCTCACCTCTGCACTCAAGAACGGGTGGATTGCCGCTGGCGCCTTGATTGTGTGGGAAGAGAACAGCCCTCAACTACCGCCAACAGGGTTCTTTCTGAAAGAGCATCGCAAATTCGGGGACACGCACATCACGTTCGCAGTGCCCGCCTGATCATCGCAACGCCAGAAGGCCAGAAAAAAGGGAAGGCACTAGCCTTCCCTCACATCTTTTTCGACCCTGTGCGGATTTCCCTCAGAAGGTCGGATGGAACTTGTCCGCAGGTGACAGAGTAAAAATCTCGCAGCCTTCCGCGGTCACCCCGATCGAATGTTCAAACTGAGCGCTCAGAGATTTATCACGCGTTACCGCAGTCCAATCGTCGGCCAAAACTTTGGTCTCGGGACGGCCCAAATTCACCATCGGCTCGATGGTAAAGAACATACCCTCTTCCAAAACAGGACCCGTGCCCGCGCGACCATAGTGCAGGACGTTCGGCGGCGCGTGGAAGACAGTGCCAAGACCGTGACCACAGAAGTCGCGGACCACAGACATCCGCTGCGCTTCGACAAAGCTCTGGATTGCGTAGCCGATATCGCCAAAGGTGTTGCCCGGCTTAACCACTTCGATCCCGCGCATGAGCGCCTCGTGGGTGACGTCCAGCAGACGCTCTGCCTTACGGGGCACTTTGCCCGCGACGTACATGCGGCTTGTGTCGCCAAACCAGCCATCGACGATCACGGTCACGTCGATGTTCAGAATGTCGCCTTCCTTCAGCTTCTTGTCACCGGGGATGCCGTGGCAAACCACGTGGTTCACACTGATGCAGCTGGCATGTTTATACCCGCGATATCCGATCGTGGCCGAGGTCGCACCAGACGCATTCACCTTGTCTTCAATGATCCGGTCAATCTCGCCGGTGGTCTGACCGACAAACACATGCTCTGCGATTTCGTCCAGAATTTGCGCAGCCAGACGGCCCGCCGCATGCATTCCGGCAAAGTCGGCGGCCTCGTGTATACGGATCCCGTCTTTGGTCATCCGCCCTTGGTGTCGCTTTTCCAATGGGCTCTCCTTTGTATTCGCTGAGCCATATCTAAGAAAATTTGTGGCCATTTGCCAGAAGCTGCGCATCTTTGGCAATTCACAACGCCTGTGTATTTGGATCCACCGGCAACTCCTGACCGAAAAACACACCGTTCACAGTGATATCTGTACCATAGCAGATGGCTTCTACACCAGCCGCGCGGGCTGCGTCAAAGGCGCGTGCATAGGCCGGATCAAGGTCTGCGGCCAATTTGAACCGCCCACAATCGGTGCGCTGGATCAGGAATAGCATTACAGCGCGGTGCCCTTGGGCGACCATCTCGGTCAGTTCGGCCAGATGCTTTGCGCCGCGCGTCGTGACGCAATCGGGAAACTCCGCCCAATCGCTGTCACGGCGCAGGTGCACATTCTTGACCTCGACATAGGCGTCCGGCAGCCCCTCGCCCGTCAGCAGGAAGTCTACGCGGCTGTTGGTGCCGTATTTCACCTCAGGCCTTATCGTTGTGTAGTGGCTCAGACTGGCGACCTTGCCCGCCCGCAGCCCTTCGCCCACCACACGGTTCGGGATCGACGTGTCGATGCCCGCCATGTGCCCCTCCTCTAGCTCGGCCAGCCGCCAACCATAGTCGAGCTTCTTTTTCGGATCATCATTCGGCTCGAGCCAACAGCGCATTCCGGGGTCTTTGAGCCCCAGCATAGCGCCGGGGTTCGGGCAGTGGGCGCGCACTTCCTGCCCAGTCTCCTCGATAATCATATCGGACAGAAACCGGTTGTAGCGGCGCACCAGCCGTGCGGGGATCAAAGGGGTCGCAAATTCCATGGCTTTGGATTTAGGCGGATCAGCCAGTTTTGGCAAATCGATCCAGTTCCTATGGAAAAGGCTCCATCGCTGCCCTAGCATCTGCGCGTAACTTTGAGACGGAGCCATCCATGCCCAATCCCACCGCCGCCATGCTCGTGATCGGAGACGAAATTCTGTCCGGTCGCACTCGCGATTCCAACATGAATTTTCTGGCCGGCGAATTGACCAAGATCGGGATCGACCTGAAGGAAGCGCGCGTGGTCAGCGACGACCGCGACGCCATTATTGCGGCCGTACAGGCGCTATCGACAGCCTATGACCATGTGTTCACCTCGGGCGGGATTGGGCCGACCCACGATGATATCACCGCAGAGTGCATTGCCGCCGCGTTCAACACGCACATTGGCGTGCGCGATGATGCCCGTGCGCTGCTACAGGCCCACTACGACGCGCGCGGCCAAGAACTGAACGAAGCGCGCTTGCGCATGGCCCGCATTCCAGATGGTGCCAAGCTGATCGACAATCCGGTCAGCACCGCGCCTGGCTTCACCCTGCAGAATGTGAATGTCATGGCGGGTGTCCCCAGCGTTTTTCAGGCTATGGTGGCCAGCGTCCTGCCCCATCTGGTCGGCGGCGCACCCCTGCTGTCACAAACCCTGTGCCTGATGCGCGGTGAGGGTGATGTGGCAACGCCTCTGTCTAGCTTGGCTGCGGATTTCCCTGATCTTTCGATTGGCTCCTACCCGTTCCAGCGCGATGGCGTGTACGGCACCAATATCGTAGTGCGGGGCACAGATGGTGCGATGATCGACGCTGCAATGACCCGCCTCGCGGCAGAGGTCGGCGCCTGATGGATTTGCGCTACTTCGACGTTGTGGACGCGACGTGGCCGCCTCATGCCATCACGCGGACCGGCCCTTGGCTGATCCGCGAGGGGCGCGGCGGTGGCAAACGGGTGAGCGCGGCATCTGCGGCGGGCACACCCAAGGCAAACGACATTCCGCAAGCAATCGAAGCTATGCGCGCCTTGGGGCAGCAAGACCTGTTCATGATGCGCCCTGTGGACGACGAACTGGACCAAACACTCGAAACCCAAGGGTTTAAGGTGATTGACCCCGTCCATATCTACACCTGCGATCCCACTGAGGTCGGCACAGGTGACATACCGACAGTCACATGCTTTGAAACCGAAACGCCTCTCGCCATAATGCAGGAAATCTGGGCCGAAGAGGGCATTGGCCCGGATCGGCTCGCTGTGATGGCACGCGCCAAGGGCCCGAAAACTTACTTGCTCGGTCGGATAAACGACCGCGCAGCCGGAACCGCATTTGTTGCCATGCACGACGGCGTAGCGATGATCCATGCGATCGAAGTGCTACAGGCTTACCGCGGCAACGGGCTTGGCCGCTATTTGATGCGGGCAGCCGCGCGGTGGGCAGTGCGCCAAGGGGCATCGGAACTTGCGCTGCTGGTCACGCGCAAGAATGCGCCCGCGAATGCGCTATACGCTTCCTTGGGCATGTCGGTTGTGGGAAGCTACCACTACCGCATCAAGGAAAACGCAGAATGACCGACCAGCCGACCGCTCTGAACCTGCCTCCGGTGGATCCCCTACCCGAGGACACGCAGAAGTACTTTGACATCTGCATAGAGAAACTTGGCATGGTTCCGAACGTCCTGCGCGCCTATGCGTTCGACATCGACAAGCTGAACGCCTTTACCGCGATGTATAACGACCTGATGCTGGCGGAGAGTGGCCTGACCAAGCTGGAGCGCGAGATGATCGCGGTCGCAGTGTCGGCCCAGAACAAATGCTTCTACTGCCTTGTCGCGCACGGGGCCGCTGTGCGCCAATTGTCCGGCGATCCGGCGTTGGGCGAGGCACTGGTTATGAACTACCGCGTGGCCCCAATCACAGCCCGCCAGCGCGCAATGCTCGACTTTGCGGTCCAGATGACCATCGCGAGCAGCACCATCGAAGAGCCGGAACGGCAGACCCTGCGCGATCACGGTTTTACGGATCGAGACATCTGGGACATCGCCTCGGTTGCGTCGTTCTACAATATGACCAACCGCATGGCCTCTGCTGTGGATATGCGCCCCAACAGTGAATACCACGCCCTCGCCCGATGAAATTTCTATGTGTTTTATTGAGTTTTGCGGCTTGTGCCACGACCCAAGCGAGCGCGCTTGATTTAGCTGTGCCAGCCGGAGCAGATCTGGTTTATTCTGTGCCCGCGCAAGCCGACACCTATGACATGCCAGTTGGCCCATACGCCCGAGGCACGATCCCGGCAAAAAGTGTGGAGGGTCAGGTTTCGCTCCAGGTCTGGCAGGTGAGCAATCGCGATTTGACGACGCGCTCTTTGCTCGACATGCTCAAGGCGCAGATCGCGCTTCAGGGCTTCGAGACGGTCTTTTCCTGCGCCACGCTTGAATGCGGCGGCTTCGACTTTCGTTTCAATACTTGGGTGGCCCCCGGTCCAGAGATGTATGTCAACCTGCGCGATTTCCGCTTTGTCTCGACCCAAAATAATGATGGCGAAGCACTGAGCCTGCTGGTCAGCCGCCAAGACGATCATGGCTTTGTTCAGTTGATCCACGTGGCTTCTGAAGACGCGCCAAACACAGGCGCAAACGCAGTCGCCGCGCCAACGGTTGCGGTCAGCTACGCGCAGCCCTTGCTCAAGAAGCTGGTTGGAACCGGCCACGCCACCCTGAGCGATGTGACCTTCGAAAGCGGAAAATCGCAACTGGCCAGCACAGATCATGAAAGCCTGAAGACTTTGGCCGATTACCTGCGTGAAAACCCCACGCGCAGAATTCTGTTGGTCGGTCATACGGATGCGACGGGTAGCCTTGATGGCAACATCGCCGTATCGCGAAGCCGCGCGCAGTCAGTTCGGACTGCGTTGGTTCAGGATTACGGCGTTACGGCGGCTCAGGTGGACGCACAGGGCGCTGGCTACCTGTCTCCTGTCGCGAGTAACGACACCGAAGAGGGCCGCACAGCCAATCGCCGCGTAGAAGCTATCCTGCTCCCCGAATAAATTACCAGCTATCGGGGCCCTTCTCGGAAAACGCATCGACGAGGAAATCAATGAAAGCGCGCACCTTGGGCTGAGGGAACCGTCCTGGCGGGTAAACCGCATAGATGCCTTGGGTGTCCACTGGCAAATCAGGGATCACATCGACGATCTCGCCCCGCTTCATCGCCTCGCCATACAGGAACGAGGGCAAGTACGCGATCCCAAGGCCAGAAATCGCGGCGTTCAGCAGGGATTGTCCATCGTTGACACTCAACCAGCCTGCCGTGCGGATCTGACGCTTTTCACCGGACGGCGCGGTCACTTTCCATACACTACCGTTGGACTGGTTCGAGTAGTGCAGCAGCTTGTGCTCGTTCAGGTCGTCAAGCCGGTTCGGACGACCGAACTGCTCTAGGTATTCGGGCGATGCAATCATCCGCATCTTGGTTTCGGTCAGTTTTCGAGCCCGCAGCGAGCTGTCTTCCAGCTCACCAATACGCACTGCCAGATCAAATCCTTCGGAGATAAGTTCGACGTAGCGGTTGTTCAAAACCATGTTCACGCTGATGTCGGGGTAGGTCGCCAAGAAATCCCCGAGCACCGGACTCAAATGGTTGACGCCAAAGTCAGTTGCCACCGAAATTCGCAATTGCCCCGAGGGTGCGGCTTGCATGGATGTGACCAGAGCATCGGCCTCTCCGGCGTCTGTCAGGACACGGCGGGCGCGGTCGTAATACGCCAGTCCAATCTCTGTCGGACTAACTCTTCTGGTTGTCCTGTTCAACAATCTCGCACCCAATCTCGCCTCGAGTGAGGAGACATGTTTCGAGACCGCCGACTTTGAAATCCCCATTTTCTTTGCCGCATCCGTAAACCCCCCTTGATCTACGACTGTTGCGAAAGCTTCCATTTCAGTGAGCCGATCCATGCCCATTCCTCGATACACTTTGACCTGCCCTTTTCCTGCCCAGAGATTGGGGCAGCACTGTGTCCAAGGGCGGACAATTGCGGGGAATGATAGGGATCGTTCCTCAAACCGAAACAACAATTATGTAGGATTACCCCCTCCAAACGGGTCTATCTTTTGCATCTTTAACGCTCGGTCAAATTTTGGCCGCGACTCGGGTGCCTTGGTCAATCGCGCGCTTCGCATCGAGTTCGGCGGCCACATCCGCGCCACCAATCACGTGAACATTAACCCCTGCTAAACTGAGGTCATCAGCCAACTCGCGGCGTGGTTCCTGCCCTGTACACAAGACTATGGTGTCCGCCTCGATCACTTTCGGATCCTTGCGGTCTTCGCCCACGGAGATGTGCAGCCCGCCTGCATCGATGCGCTCGTAGTTGACACCGCCCACCATCCGGACTTGCTTCATTGTCAAAGACATTCGGTGAATCCAGCCCGTGGTTTTACCCAAACGCTTCCCCGGCTTCTCCGCTTTGCGTTGCAACAGGGTGACCTGACGGGTTGGCAAAGAGGGCTGCGCTCCTTGCTCGGCAATGCCACCACGGGACAGCGCAGGATCAACAACGCCCCACTCGGCGCGCCATTCCTCTGGATGTTCGGTGGGGCTTTGATCCATGACGAGGAATTCCGCCACATCAAAGCCAATCCCCCCCGCGCCCACGACTGCCACGCGCTGTCCGACGGGTGCGCGGCCTGCCAATACGTCGACATAGGACAGAACGTTCGGCCCATCCTGCCCGGGAATCTGCGGATCACGCGGCGAGACCCCTGTCGCAATGATCACCTCGTCGAACCCAGAGAGCGCACCTGCCTCGACGTAATGCCCGAGCTTTAGGTCAATGCCAGACCGCGCCACGCAGCCCTCGAACCACTCCACAAGGCCATGGAACTCTTCTTTTCCCGGAATTTGCCGCGCCAGGTTCAGCTGACCACCCACGCGATCTGCAGCGTCAAACAGGGTCACGTCGTGCCCCCGCTGATCAGCCGTCAACGCAGCAGACAACCCCGCAGGTCCTGCGCCGACAACAGCGACGGCTTTGGGCGTTTTCGTTGGCTCAATGGTCAGCTCAGTCTCGTAGCACGCGCGGGGGTTCACCAAACAGCTACTGATCTTGCCGCTGAAGGTATGATCCAAGCACGCCTGATTGCATGCAATACAAGGCGCGATTTCAGCAGCACGCCCACTCGCGGCCTTTGCGACGAATTGGCTGTCGGCAAGAAAAGGTCGCGCCATACTCACCATATCGGCGCATCCGCCGGCCAGAACATCCTCGGCAACGCCGGGGGTATTGATGCGATTGCTGGTGATCACTGGAATGCCGACTTTACCCATCAGCTTCTTCGTGACCCAAGCAAAACCGGCGCGGGGCACGCTGGTTGCGATGGTGGGGATGCGGGCTTCGTGCCAGCCAATACCTGTATTCAGAATGGTTGCGCCCGCCGCCTCGATCGCCTGCGCGAGTTGGACCAGCTCTTCGTGGGTGGAGCCTTCGGGGATCAGATCGATCATCGACAACCGGAAGATCACGATAAAATCTGGCCCCACAGCCGCACGCACACGCTTCATAACTTCGACAGGAAATCGCATCCGGTTTTCGTAAGTGCCGCCCCAGCGGTCGGTCCGCTTGTTGGTGTGCGCCACCAGAAACTGGTTCAACAAATACCCTTCAGAGCCCATGACCTCGACACCGTCATACCCCGCCGCCTTCGCGCGGGCAGCCGCCGTGGCCATGTCGTTAATCTGCTTCTCGATCCCCACCTCATCCAGTTCATGCGGCACGAACGGGGAAATCGGAGAACGGATTGCCGATGGCGCGACGCAATCTTTGCCATAGGCATAGCGGCCCGCATGCAAGATCTGCATTGCGATCTTACCACCAGCCGCATGGACGCGGTCGGTGACACTGCGGTGATTAGCGATATCCTCGTCCGAGAAGAGCCCCGCCGCACCGGGAAAAACGCCGCCCTCGCGGTTGGGGGCCATGCCACCGGTGACAATCAGGCCAACGCCCCCTTTGGCACGCTCTTCGTAGAACGTCGCCACGCGGTTCCAATCACGGGTTTCCTCGAGACCGGTGTGCATCGAGCCCATAAGAACGCGGTTTTTGAGCGCCGTGAACCCTAGGTCGAGTGGTGCCAGCAGGTGTGGATAATCTGTCATCGGTGCCTCCCTAATGGGCCGATGACACAGTATTCGCGCGGCGAAGTCATCTGCTACGCCGCGTCAAAATAATTCGGCCTTACCCGCGGTCAGTCCCTGTTTCGACGCAATGACGCCGGAAGGCCCGCTTGAGCAGATCCAACTCAGCCCGCAGCAAATCAACTTCGACACGGATATCATGCGACAACGCCTGTCCTGCGACCAGATTAAAGGCCCCGACCTGCTCATGCGTCTCCGCGTCGGCAATCAGATAGGTCTGCACGCCTTCAGAGATCGTTTCCGGCGGGATCGGCACGCGCAATTGCCAGCCACTCTCCATATCATCCAACGTGACGCCATCCAGTGGCTCGCCCAAGTGGGTGACAGAGATGGCAGGCTTCTCGCCATTCCGGCCGCCATCCCGCACGAGGACACCTTCCCATACACCCTCGATGATGCGGATTTTCGTCACGGACAAATCGGTCATCAGGACATCCCTCTCTTAAATCTCGGCCCGTGGAAGGCGGCAGAATGTCAGGTCGCGGATCGTGACCTGATTCATTTGAGCGCCTTCGAAAATCAGGTCGACCCACGCGCTTTCAAGCCGGTTCTCAGCAATTTCGCTATAGCCAAGATCGAACTCGACCATCATTTCTCCGCCCTGCTGCATCGGAACTTCGCGCACGATCTGCTCTGTGTTCGGACCATGTTTGATGTTCAGACGTGCAAAAATCTCGAGCGGTTTCTCGGCGACGATCTGCGTGTCCAGTCGGATCAAGTGCTTGCGACGCAGCCCGTTCAACGCCTCGGGGGGCAGATCTACGGCGATAGACAGAAAACTGCCATCGAACCGGAAAACGTCCATGCGCAGCGCATAGGCAGCAAGATCGGCTTCGCGCGTGTTTCTGATTTGCCGCAGGGTCAATTCCGATGACGAGCAGTCATGAAAAATCGTGGAGCCTTCGGCGAAAGCCGTGTTGCTGGCGACAGACGCCATGCCCTTGTGCGGCACAGGTTCGCGCCACAAAGGCGGTCGCCACCCCCAATCGGAGTCTCTGGGACGACGGAAAATGTCCGACCCAATCGCAGGCAAAGCAAGCCTGCTATCTGCGACGGCGATCACTCGATCGAGATGGTGACGCAACAACTTCGCACGATTGTTTTGCACACGAAGGCGGCTCAGATCGGCGCCTTCGGCCCCCTCGGCCAGAGCGGCCCAGCGCTGCAGGATGCGCCGAAAGACGATCGTATTGATCAGTCGTCTGGTCTTGCCCATTCCTAGCAATCCCTTTCTTGGGTCTTTTCTGCACCTTATCAAGAAAACTGACAGATAAACCTAGAGAAGAATAGCTACGAACCCCAGATTTTTATTCGCAATCGTGAACAATCTTGCACCGCCTGAACGCGGTGCCTATCAAACTGCCGGACCGGGCGCGTACAGACCCGAAGCAAGAGATTTCAGAATAGCATTTCCGCTGGCCTGTGCTTCTTCTGCGCCCGCTGGTGCGTACAACGCCATAGAAACCAGTCGACCTGATACGACACGGATGGCGCGCCAGTACCGCTCGTCTCCACCGGGCAATGTTTGCGAGCCGCCACTGGCGATATGCAGCAAAGACACGGTGCCGGACTCTTCGCTCGCCAGCACAACAGGGTTCCCTAACGCATCGGCAAACGCATCGGTCGAGACCTGCGTTACCGCAACCTTTGGCCCAACCGATATCGTGATGATAGCTGGCGTTGCAGCAACTCCAAGGAGCGATCGGCAACTGGAGACCAAGGCAAAGCCCCCCTTCACGCCATAGTCAGAGGTATTGCCCGTATCGATGCAGTACCCCGCAGGTGCAGCAATCCCTACGTCACCCCCGGCCAGGGCAATTTTCTTGGGACTTGCCTCAATCAAGGGCAAGCGGTCACAGCTCGCGGCAATGAACACCCCGACCAAAATCAACAAAGCTCGAACGGTCCGTCTCAAAGTGGGATCTACCCTTCGTCAGGTGCGTCGACAAAAAACAAAACTACGCGAATCGAATAGAAGTCATACAGAGAAAACCCCATATAAAAAAGGCGATCTGCGCCCATTTCAGAGAAATATGGCCCGATTCGGCCTCGCATTTCTGCTATCGTCTACCAAGCCACTGCAAAGCCATTCATTCTTGGAATGATAGAGACAGGTTTCCGCAAAAAGCATCCCGCTCTCCATTGTCTGCGCCGCCCCGACTGCTACAGATATTGGTATGAAAATCCCTTCTGCATATGCAGCACACGACTCACTCGCAGCTCCGGCCCGCACGCACCCCGAAAGCTGGCGGTTTGCGTTGGGCATGGTTGTCATCATGGTGGCGGGCTACGGCATCATGTCAACGTACTGGGCCCTGATCCAGACCATTGCGGGAGTGCAGGCTCCGGCTGTCTTGAATGATGCAGAAACCGGATCAAGCCCGATTGGCATGATACTCCTGTTGATCGGCTTCGGTTCCATGGCGGGCGGAGTCGCGCTGTCTGCGGAACATGTGCACAAACGCGCGTTCGTTAGCCTGATCGGACCACTTGATCTGGCTTGGTCCCAATTTAAACGCGTCATCCTGCCTGTCGCAGGCATCACTGCCTTGGTGGCAGCGCTCCCCTTTCCCGGGGAAGCGCGCGAGTTAGAAAGCAACTTGCCCATGGGGTATTGGCTGGCTTTGCTCCCCTTGTCGATCTTTGCCCTTGGCGTGCAGGTGGTGACCGAAGAGCTTCTGTTTCGGGGATACCTGCAACAGCATCTGTCGGTCATCGTCCGTGATCCGCGTTTGTGGATCGGCTTGCCCTCTGCTCTTTTCGCATTGGGCCACTATATGCCCGCAGAAACGGGCGCAAATGCTATGCCCCTCGCGCTTTGGGCAGGGGCCTTCGGCATCGCGATGGCAGATTTGACGGCCCGCGCAGGAACGTTGGGGCCTGCTATTGCTGTGCATTTCGTGAACAATGCGGCAGCTATTCTGCTGGTCTCGTACCAGGGCGATTTGTCAGGCTTGGCCTTGTATACCCTTCCAGTTTCGGTCGCTGATGTTGAACCTGTGCGCGCCGCCCTCCCTGTCGATATCCTATTGCTGGTCGTCACTTGGCTCGCCGCGCGATTGGCATTGCGCAGATGAAGCCCTACGCACCTCATGCCAAGTTCATCGCCCCCGCTTTGGGCAGTGCTGACTTTGGCCGACTTATTATCGGCTTCGCCTTGATCGAGTCGGCGTACTATGTGTCGCGCCATGCTTTTGCACTTGTCCTTCTTTTGATCGGCGAGACGCTCGGTCCCTCTGACCTAGAGCCAAGCTACGAATACGGCGACACGGCGCTTGGCCTTCTGCTGCAACTGTTCTCGTACGGGTTTCTTGCCCTCGCCGTGGTTGCCGTCGTTTGGGTGCAGCATTCGCGTAGCGGTTGGACACTCCTAGGGGAGTCGAAGGGCTATCTGCGCACCCTCCTTCTGGCGGCTGGCGCGTGTTTCGCAGTCTTTGCAGCACTGGAATTTCTGCCTCCATTTTACAGCTACGAGGGCGGCGAGTTCCAGCTTGGGCGGTTTGCGCTGCTCCCGCTGTCCCTACTGGCCATTCTGGTCCAAACCGGTGCCGAAGAGATCATGTATCGCGGTTACCTCCAGCAGCAATTTGCGGCGCGGTTCGCGAGTCCGGTCACATGGATGATTGCGCCGAACCTGCTTTTTGCGTTTGCGCATCTGGACCTCAGCAATGACGCGATCCTCAGCCTGCAATATGTGGCTTGGACCTTTGTTTTCGGGCTGGCCTGCAGTGACCTGACCGCCCGCACAGGTAGTTTGGCGGCGGCGATGGGATTTCACTTTGCCAACAACGCCTATGTGTTTCTTTTTTGGGCCGAAGAATACACGCCCGACTCAGGACTCGCACTCTTGCTGTTCCCAGAATGGAATGGGGTCACAAACCCCGAAGCGATCCCGCTGATCGACCTGATTTTCCTAAGCGACCTTGCCCTACCCGTCGTTCTTTGGCTTGCGGTGCGACTGGCTATTCGCCGCTGATTGCAATCCTGCGCCATGACGCTTATCTGTGCGCCAACGCGCCGCAGTAGGCCTCAGGGGTAAGCAATGAACTGGATCACCAACTACGTCCGTCCGACAATCAACTCGTTCTTCTCGCGCCGTGAAGTTCCCGAGAACCTGTGGACCAAGTGCGAGTCCTGCGGAACCATGCTGTTCCACCGTGAACTCAGGGACAACCAGAACGTCTGCACCAACTGCGGTCACCATATGGCGATCACGCCGCGCGAGCGTTTCGAGCACCTGTTCGACGGCGGTATCTTCACCGAAGTTGCCGTGCCAGAGCCGATCGCAGACCCCCTGCAGTTCCGCGATCAGAAGAAATACCCCGACCGCATGAAAGCGGCCCAGAAAAAGACCGGCGAGAAAGAAGCCATGCTGGTCGCCGAAGGCGAAATCGGCCGGACCCCCATCGTGGCTGCGGCGCAGGACTTTACCTTTATGGGTGGCTCCATGGGCATGTACGTGGGCAACGCGATCATCGCCGGTGCCGAGCGTGCGGTTGAAATGGGCCGTCCCTTTGTTCTGTTCTCGGCTGCTGGTGGTGCCCGCATGCAAGAGGGCATCTTGTCCCTGATGCAGATGCCCCGCACCACCGTCGCCGTGCAGATGCTGAAAGAGGCAAACCTGCCCTACATCGTCGTACTGACCCACCCCACCACCGGTGGCGTGACCGCGTCCTACGCGATGCTTGGCGATATCCAGATTGCCGAACCCAATGCCCTGATCTGCTTTGCCGGTCCCCGTGTGATCGAGCAGACCATCCGCGAAAAGCTGCCCGAAGGGTTCCAGCGCGCCGAATACCTGCTGGATCACGGCATGCTGGACCGTGTGACCCCGCGCACCAAGCTGCGCGAAGAGCTGATCACTATCACCCGTATGCTGATGGGTCAGCCCCCTGCAGTGGCGGGTGATCTGCCCGCGCCCGACGAAGCGGCGGCAGCCGCCATCGAAGCCCCCGCAGAAGAGCAGAAATGACCGAGGTCACATCGGACGTCATCCTTGAGCGGATGATGGCGCTGCACCCCAAAGTCATCGACCTGACGCTAGACCGTGTCTGGCGTCTGCTCGAGGCTCTGGATAACCCGCAGAACGCGATGCCCCCCGTGATCCACTTGGCGGGCACCAACGGCAAGGGCAGCACCCAAGCCATGATCCGCGCGGGCCTCGAGGCGATGGGCAAGAAAGTCCACGCCTACACCTCGCCCCATCTGGCGCGTTTCCACGAGCGCATCCGTCTGGCGGGCGAATTGATCAGCGAACCCGCTCTGACCGCCCTTCTCGACGAATGCTACGAGAAGAACGGCGGCGAGAATATCACCTATTTCGAGATCACCACCTGCGCGGCCCTCTTGGCCTTTGCGCGGACAGCCGCGGATTACACACTGCTGGAAGTCGGCCTTGGCGGCCGTCTGGACGCGACTAATGTGATTGACACCCCCGAGCTGACCATCATCACGCCCGTGGACATCGACCACCAGCAGTTCCTTGGCGAAACGCTGCCAGAGATCGCCGGCGAAAAGGCAGGGATCATCAAGCGCGGCGTTCCCGTGATCGTCGGCCCTCAGAAGGACGAAGGCCTCGAAGTGATCGAAGCCCGTGCCGAACGCCTAGGCGCGCCGGTTCTGGCCTATGGGCAACACTGGCATGTCGGGACCGAGAATGGTCGTCTGGTGTATCAGGACGAACAAGGCCTACTGGATCTGCCCCTGCCCAACCTGCCCGGCCCACACCAGATCATGAATGCGGGCGCCGCGCTGGCCGCCCTGCGCCACCTCGGCGCGGATGAAGTGGCCTGCGAAGCGGCTGTGACCCAAGCCGTTTGGCCTGCCCGCATGCAGCGCCTGCGCAAGGGGCCCCTGTTTGACATCGCTGGCGACGCAGAGCTCTGGCTGGATGGTGGCCACAACCCCGCTGCCGGTGACGCGATTGCGGCGACTCTGTCGCAGATGCCCGAACGTGAGACGCACCTGATCTGCGGGATGCTGAACACCAAGGACATCACAGGCTACCTGCGCCCCATCGCGCAGTATGCCAGTAGCCTGACTGCCGTTTCGATTCCGGGTGAACCGAACACTCTGCCCGCCGAAACCACAGCAGAGGCAGCTGCAAAGGTCGGCATGACTGCGCCGACTGCGCCTGATGTCGATACCGCCCTGCGCCAACTGGTCCAAGGCAACCAGAACATCCGCGTTCTGATCTGCGGATCGCTTTATCTCGCCGGACAAATCCTAAAGAAAAACGGCTGAACCCGTCGGGGTCCAGCCGTTCTCGTTCCGATGTGAGTGGTCGGGATAATTAGGCTTTGCGCTCAGAGACGCGACGCTGCGCGCGCCCTTGCGCCCGCATTACAGTGTCTACGACATCCGCTTCGCTTGCGGGCATTCTAATTACGTTGGCGGTCGGCAAACGCGACAATGCCACCTTGTTGGCGCCGCTACCGGGGCGCACCATCATCACCACAGGGCTGTCGCCTTGCATTAGAATATCAAGCAGGGCTTCGGCGTGGCTTTCATCCGACGCGCAATCTTCAAGACACAAAATGACGGTGTGGAAGGTCATGCCGCTGTTGCGCATGATTGAGACGGCCAGCGTTGGGTCGTCAGATCCCGCAACTTCCAAACCTTCGTCGCTCAGCAACTGTGTCATCGCACCCAATGCGTCAGTCGAATCTGTGACCAACAACACAGGCAGAGCCGACGGAGAGGTCGCTCCGACTGTATCCTTAGCCCAACTCCGGCTTGGCTCATTCGCCACCAGATGCATCGAACGCCCGAACCTTTCAAAATGAAAGCCCCCGTCGGCATCGCAGACAAATGTCAGCCCACGCGGTTCGTGTTTCGGAAGATATCCGCATGTGCGAACATCTCGACCGCCGGTTTGGAATTTATCCTGTTCAGACATTGTATCGCGCCATCAAGTAGAGGTTCATTCAACGTAAGAAGAAGCTAACGCACTTGCGGCCTACCCAATAGATGTCCTTGAGTATCGGCATACATACTTTGGGATATTAAAGAACCACACAAAGGTCGCAAACCGCCTATCTATTACGACAGACCTCCTGACCCATCCACTAAAATACATGCAATTTCAGGCATATAAAGGGCAGGTTATTCTAGTATCGTACACCGTTTCCAAGGGTGCGTGAACGGAACTAGAGGTGAGTCGCCACAAGCAGTCGTGTAGGCCATACTATCCAATAGCACAAAACTCCCCCGATCGAACGTATTCACCCTAAGGCGAAAGCAACGATTTTCTCTACATCGCAGCGATATCTGGACGTTTTTCGCTGCATGGCAGCATTTTCAGGGATCAGTAGTGAAATTCTAGACTAACCAATCAGTCTTGGTCGTCACCCCATCCATCGGACTGCATTTCGCGCAGGCGACTCGCGGTCCGCGTAAATTCGAACGCGCCATCCCCTTCGACATAGAGCATCTCGGGTTTGTCAGCCGCGCTGGCGATCAATCGAACCTTGGCTTCGTAGAGCGCGTCGATCAGGGTCACGAATCTCTTAGCTTCGTTAAAGTTGGAGCGCCCAAGGGCTGGGATATTCTCGACCACCAGAACCCTTAGGGCGCTCGCGACAGCCAAATAATCCGCAGGTCCAAGAGCAGCCCCGCAAAGTTCGTGAAAACCGACTCGTCCCACACCGTTATGGTGGCGCGGAATCTCGACCTTGCGCCCCTTCACCGTCAACACAAGCGGCGTCTCTTGGCCACCTGTCAAATCTTTCCAGATACCGTTGATCTCTGTCCGCGCCGCCTCGTTCGCGGGGTAGAAGTACACAGGACTCCCAGCTAGGCGGTTCTGGCGATAATCCCGTGGACTCGCCATTTCCCAAACCACGAGTTGCTCTTTGATCAGAGCGATAAAGGGCATGAACAGCTGGCGATTCAGGCCGTTCTTATACAGATCATCCGGAACGCGGTTCGACGTTGTAACCACGACAACCCCTGCATCAAACAGCATTTGAAACAACCGCCCGACGATCATGGCATCGGTGATATCGGTGATCTGCATCTCATCAAAGGCAAGGAGTTTGACTTCATCAATGATCTTTTGGGCTGCAGGCTTCAGCGCATCCTCGACGCCAGAGGCACAGGCCGTGTGCATCGCTTCGTGAATTTCTTGCATGAAGGCATGGAAATGCACGCGCCGCGCAGGAACGCTTAGCTGAGAGACGAAGAGATCCATCACCATGGATTTACCGCGCCCTACCCCTCCCCAAAGGTACAACCCTTTGGGTGGCGGCGGCGCTTTGCGAAACAGGCCTCGTTTGACAGGCACGGCGAGTTCAGCGCGAATCCGCTCAAACTCGGGTAGCACCGCCTCTTGGGCCGCGTCGCTTTGAATTTCACCTGCCGCGACTCGCTCCGCGTAAATCTCTTGAATCGTCTGTGTCATAGGCCTTGATTAACTTGGCGAGCACGCCGCGCCAATAGGCGTTCGCACCCAACAGAAAATGCATTTCTGAGCCTTGCAATACACAATTTGATATTTAGTTTTTGCGTTCTTTGACGTTCCAACGTAAAGAAAGGTAGTGTTTTACGGTTGTGCGGTTATCATTTGGAATGAACAATAAACGTACGAGCGGATAAAATGATCGCTGAACAAGCCTCCGAGAAGACCAAAGTCCTGATCGCCGATGACCATTCAATGGTCCTCGAGGTTTTGAGCCTGTTCTTAACATCCCAACCCGATTTGGCCGTGATCTCTGCGACCAATCTGGACGAAGCTCTGGACAAACTGAAAGAAGAAGGCACGGTCGATGTCGTGCTTCTGGACTACAACATGCCCGGCATGAACGGTCTGGAAGGCTTGAAAAAGATGATCGAAGCCACCGAAGGCAAGCCTGTCGGCATCATCACCGGCACACCGACCCGCAAGTTGCTGGACGAGACGCTTGAAATGGGTGGTGCGAGTTTGATCCCGAAAACTATGCAAGCGCGCAGCCTTGCAAATGCGATCCGGTTTATTGCTTCAGGCGAGGTCTACACTCCGCTGAGCCTTATGCACGAGGAACCCGCGCAGGCGGCGAATCCCGACAGCCCGCTCAGCGATCGCGAGATGACCGTTCTGAATTTCCTTGGCGAAGGCAAACAGAACAAAGAGATCGCCTACGAACTGGACCTGTCCGAAGCCACTATCAAAATGCACGTTCGTTCGATCTGTACCAAGCTGTCCGCCAACAACCGGACTCACGCCGTGTTCATCGCCCGGAACTCTGGACTGCTCTGATCTAGCAGGGGCGCTTTGTTCAGCGCCCCGCTTCAGTTCACTTCGCCGATCAATCCCCGAAGCCGCATGATTGCGGCTTTTTTGATTTGTGACACCCGGCCTGTTGTCACCCCAAGGATCGCCGCCACTTCGTAGACGTTGAGCTCTTCGACGTAGTAGAGGTGCAAGAGCAGAGCTTCGCGTTCTGGCAGCTTTTCCAACGCGTTCCGCAGCAACTGTTTCAGCTGAGATTGGTGCGTCAAATCCTCGGAGTTCTGATTTCGATCCTCGAACAGCATAGACTGGTCGGAATACACTTCATCCAAAGACTGGACGCGATTGGCCTGAAAACGGGCCTGCCAGTCTTCGTACTCCTCAATCGGAATCTCAAGCTTGGCGGCCACTTCTTCGGCCTCGGGCGTGCGTCCCAACTCGCCTTCTAGGGCAGAGATCGCCTTCTTCACCTCTTGCTGCATCGCGATCGTCTTGCGGCACAGGTTCGAGTTTCTGCGCAAGAGATCCACGATAGATCCGCGGATACGGATGGCAGCATAGGCAGAGAAAGACACTCCTTCGCGCACGCTATAGCGCTGAGAGGCATCGACGAGACCGAGGTAACCGGCCTGCATCAGGTCTTCAAGTTCGACAAAACGGCCAACCCTTCCCAGAAAATGCCAGGCCAGACGCTTCACGAGATGCATGTGGTCTTTGACTAGTTTTTCGGGGCTTGGTGCCTGCTCGGCATAGGATCTTGGCGCAATCATTCCACACCTCCCGTCTTTGAGGGCTTTTGTGCGTATAGGCTTTGAAGTCCCGCGGTCTGTTCTTCTGTCAGAAGTGCGGTGACATTGTCGCGGTCGGCGGCCGTCAGTGCGCCCACCACGGATTTCAATGCGCTGATCCAGGTCAGCGGCAGACCGGCGTCGATCAGGACCGATACGTCATCGGCATCCAGAGCGTCTCCGGGGGTCGCGGTCAGGGCGACCACGGGATCCAGTGCACGCCATTGGCTGGCACTGGTCAGAACGGTCTTGCGGCGCATCCCCAAAGGCATCGCAAGAACCGTAACTGTATCGTCCTGCAGCGCGATCGCGTCGATCACGTCGTCTGGCAGGGATGTCCGCCCGGAAACGACCACGATATGCAGGTCGTTCGCACCGGGCGAGGATTTGAGAACATCAGCCGAAGCGAAGTCCATCGGGCAACCCAAGAGCCGCGCCTTGGACATCAAATATGCCCCGTCCGCGTGAGAGGCCCCGACAAAGCTGACTTGAACATCGCGGCCAGCTTGAGCCTGCTCTGCGGCGAGCTGAAGCGCGAGCAGCGATTTGCCAGCACCAACGCGCCCGACCAGAATCAATCTGCGTGCCCGCAACACAGTCGCGGCAGGCGCGATTTGGGCGCGGCGCATCAAGCTGGCAATTCCCTCGCCGCCCGAGGTTGAAGAGGGGGCAGGCTGTTCCCCGGCTTCTTCGGGAGTCGGGTTCATCCGCGACTTAAACAAGCGCGCGAAACCGGGCTTCGCCTCTTCGGGCGGTGGGGTTTTGCGGGTCTGGACCTGAACTGGCTCGGTCTTGGGCAGCGGGACGATCTCGGCCGAAGCCAGCTTGGACTCGGCCTCGGGCTCTTTGGCCAAGGCGACGGCTTCTTTCGGAGGCACAGGATCTGTGGTCGCGGTGATCTCGACCATCCCGTTCCGTTTGACCGTGGACAGGATCAGGGCATCGGGCCCCAGACGGGCGACGATTTCATCCATCGCCTGTGCGCTATCTTCTGCTCGTACGACTGTGGTCGGCATCAGAGGGTCTCGTCACTTCAGTTCTGGGGGGCCTGACCGATTTGGCGATTTCCGCCCACGGTGGCCACGATTTCAATCTTGCGGTTGTCTGGCAGTTCGTTGACCGCCAGAACGATGGCATCGCTGCCGTGTCCGCGCAGGAAGGTCGCAAAAGGCCGACGGAGCGCGTTCGAAACAATCACCACGGGCTGGCGCCCCTGAGAGAGCATCTCTTCGTTGGCCTGGTTCAACGACTGCAACATCTGCTGCGCCAGCCCTTGGTCGACGATCAGTCCTGCCCCTTGCTGATAGCTGCGGGTCAGCAGCTCTTCGAAATCGGGCGTCAGCGTGATCAGCGGCAGGTTCTGGTTCAGCGGCGCGATCTGCTGCAGCAAGAGCGGCGTCAGAGCGGGACGCAGAGCCTCGGCCATGTCCTGTGGGTCTTGCAAACGGCTTGCCACGTCGGCCAAACCTTCCAAGATTCTGCGCAAATCGCTGACAGGAATGCGTTCGGACAGCAGATGACGCATGACAGACGTGATGGTGTGCAGCGCAACGGGCTTGGGCACGACCGACTCGACCAGCGTCGGGCTGACTTCGGCCAGTCGGTCCAGCAGACCCTGTACATCGTCGGGGCCAATCAGATTTGCCGCATGCTGGTAGAGCATCTGGCTCAGGTGGGTCGCGATGACGGAGTCAGGCTCGACCACGACGTGATCGTCGGCTTCTGCCTCGGCCTGCTGGTGCGGCATGATCCACGTCGCATCCATGCCGAATGACGGATCTTTGACATCAACGCCTTTGAGCTTCTTGGTCGACATGCCGCCCTGAAGGGCGAGTTTTCTGTCGGGATAGACTTGATCTTCGGCCACGATCGCCTGACCGATACGGATGCGATAGGTGTTCGATGGCAGGTTCAGGTCGTCGCGGATACGGACCCCGGGAACCACAAAACCCATCGACTGCGAGACCTCGCGGCGGATGCCTGTGATCCGCGACAATAGCTCGCCTCCGGTACTGCTATCGATCATGCTGACAAGGCCAAAGCCAATCTGAATCGAGATAGGTGCGTAATCGGTGACCTCTTCTGCGGTGATGGTGCCGCTGTCGGGTTTCGCCCCATCACCGCCTTGGATCGCGGGTAGATTTTCCCCTCCGGCTGCAACTTCGCTGGCGTCCTCGCGCTCTTTGCCCCGTGCGTACCAAAACGCCAGACCGGCCCCGGACGCCCCCAGAAGGAAAAGAATATTGGGCATACCCGGCACGAGGCCCAGCAGGCCCATTACACCTGCAACGGGTAGCCACGCGCGGCTGATATTGACCTGATCGGTGATATGCTCGGCCATATCGGCCTCGCCAGAAACGCGGGTCACGATGATCGCGGTCGCAATCGACAAAAGCAACGAGGGTATTTGGGCAACCAGACCGTCACCGATAGAGAGCAGCACATAGGTCTGCGCCGCAGTTCCCGCCGTCAGTCCATATTGTGTGGTGCCGATGATAATGCCACCCAAGATGTTGGCAGCGAGGATCATAATACCGGCAACCGCGTCGCCCTTTACGAACTTCGAGGCACCGTCCATGGCACCGTAGAAGTCGGCCTCTTCGGCAACCTCTTTGCGGCGCACACGGGCCTCTTCAGGCTTCAGGATGCCTGCATTCAGGTCGGCGTCGATCGCCATCTGCTTGCCTGGCATCGCATCCAGTGTAAAGCGAGCCGAGACCTCGGACACGCGGCCAGCACCTTTGGTGATCACCACAAGGTTGATGATCATCAAGATGATAAAGACGACGATACCTACCGCGAAATTACCACCGATAACAAAAGCACCGAAAGCTTCGATCACTTTGCCCGCAGCGCCCGCGCCGGTGTGGCCGTCTGTCAGAACAATACGTGTCGAGGCCACGTTCAGCGCCAGTCGCAAGGTCGTCGCGATCAACAACAAGCTCGGGAAGCTGCTGAAGTCCAGCGGCTTATACGTATTGATCGCCACCATCAGCACCAGAAGCGACAGCAGGATGTTAAACACGAAGAAAACATCGAGCAGGAACACCGGTAGCGGCAGGACCATCATGGCGATCATCGCCAGAATGCCGAGAGGCAGGAACATGCCTCCCATCTTTTCTGTCGCCGAAGGATTAGAAATGTCAGCCATGCTGGCGGTCTCTTTCGCAGTTGACGGTTTTACGACGCCTCGCGCCATTCGCCAGACAAGCTGCAAAAGCCGTGCCACACGACCCTATCCCATTGGTTTTGTGGAATAGCCGAACAGAGAGCCGGAATGGCACAGGGCTTGCAGACCACCAGGCATCCACCGGCCCGCAACAGGAGAGCCTGATGCCTACGACCCCTTCATTCTTGCGCCTTGCAGGTGTCGCCAGTCTAGGACTGGCGCTGGCAGGTTGCCAAATGACCCATCGCGCGGTTCAAGACCTGCCTATGAACCCTGCCCCACAGACCCGCGAACTGGCAGAGCTCAAGGACGCGATCGACCAGAACACCCCCGCCTTGATGGCCCGCGCCAAGAAAGCCGAAGAGATCGTGCCACTGACCGGCATGGGCTTCTCGCAAGTGGCAGGCCAACCGGGCAAAACCACCAATGAAAAGCGCCTGATGGCAATCCGCGCTGCCCGCCTAGAGGCGATGCGCGATCTGACGGAACAAGTGCATGGTATTCGTCTGGATTCGACGTCTACCGTGAACGACATGGTACTGCGCAGTGACTACATTCGCGGCCTTGTTGATGGTGAAATCCGCGGTGCGCGCACCACCAGCATCAAGCCCAAAAGTAGCGATACCTTCGAGGTCGTCCTGACCCTTGATCCCGACGTGATCCGCTACATCGTCAAAGCTGCAAAAACCGGTTCCTGATCCATGACCCGCTCGTTCCTGCTCTTTCTGACGCGTCTGGCCGCTTTGGTCGCACTGGCTGTCCTGATGCTGAACTATGCCCTGCCTGCATCTGCTGCGACCAAGAACGATCAGGCTGTCTGGATCGAGGCGTGGGGCCACGCAGCGCCCGCGCGCGGGGAAAGTCAGGACAGCGCGAAACGCCGCGCCTTGATTGATGCGTTAGTCAATGCAGGGCTTCAGGGTGGTGCGACGATCCGCGGCTATACCTTTATGGACAAAAGCAACATCGTTGCGGACCGCGCGCTGATGTTGGCCAAAGGGCGCGTCATGCGCCACAAGATCCTGTCTTCGCATTTTGACGGCACTCTGTGGCAGGTGCGTGTGCAGGCATTGGTCGGCCCCGTGCCTGTGGGTTACTGCGGCAGCAAACGCAGCCTTGTGATCAGCGCTCATGCCCCGACCTACCGTATGTCGCCCGAAGTGCCCGCATTTACAGTACCCATGGCCCAAGACCTGTACAAAGACATGCTCTACACGATCGAGCGCAACCCCTCGACGCGGCTAGAGCGCGTGATGGCAAGCACCGGCCGCGAAAGCGGCGTCGTGCGGGCCAGCGGAATGGACTACAACAGCCTGACCCGTGGCACTGCGCCCTCTTCTGTCCCTGGGGATCACGTCCTGCGCGTTACTTTCAACGGCGATGTTGTGCTCCAGAATGCGATCCAGACTGTCGTTCTGAACATCGATATCGACATGCGAGAAAGCAACGGCAACATCCGCACGCACCGCATCCAGCGCGCGGCTCCCGTGCCCAAGAACACAACGTTGCATGGTCTCACACTGCGGACCCGCACCACAACCGAAGCCCTCCTCCTGCGCGGGGTGAAGGAAGAATTTGACAGTATTCTCAGTGCATTGGGGTGCGAGCCTCCGGCCGCCCGCGCCGATTACGCCAACGGCACGCTGAGTGTCCCTGTTGGTGCCCGTCATGGAATCACCCGAGGTGCGCTCGCTGTCCTCGAAGACCCAAATGACAGCTTTGGCCTGCTCGAAATCACGCGTCTGGAAAACAATCGCGCCGTTCTGCGTCCGCTGGACCCGACCCGTAGCGCGGGCAGCTTTGCCGGTCGCCTTGTCTACTTCATGGAGGCAGGCCTGTGAAACTCAAAGCTCTGCTCCTTGCCCTCCTCCCTGCGACAGCGATGGCGTCGCCATACGCTGACGGGATCAGTCCAAACGAACTGACCGATTTGGTCAGCCAAGCGATGGTCGCCGCCGGTCAGCGCGGAGAGATTCACGTCAGTCAGATGCGTGGGTTTCCTGCCTGCGATACAACGCCCGATATTTCGCCCCGCAGCGGTGACTGGCGTACCGTTGAATTACGCTGCACAGGGACACAAAACTGGAGCCGCGCAGTCAGAACCTCTGTCAGCGCTGCGACTGCCCCCAACCGCAGCGCACGTACCCAGCCCGTTGGCATTCCCGTGCTCACACTGACCGAAAGCCTGTCGGCGGGCGCTGTGATCGAGGCAGAGCATCTGACCCTAAAACCAGTGCGCGACGGGACGTTGGATGGACTGATGACCGACCCCCAATCCGTGATCGGCCGCGTGCTGACCGTGAACCTGGGACAGGGCCGTCCCGTTCTGGCGCGTCATCTGGAGCACAATTGGTTGGTAACCGAAGGAACGCCCGTTGCGATTATCTACGACACCGCAGGAATGTTGATCCTTGCATCAGGAATTGCGACCGAGAACGGCCAACGTGGCCAGATAATTGCAGTACGTAACGTAGATAGTGACAGGCTGGTCAAAGCCATCGTCACTGAACGTAATAAAGTGCGAGTGACGGCTAAAATGAATTAGCCCTCAGTCGTTGAACTGTCCGAGAGTAATTGTATTCCTGTTCCTGTCTAACCCCGAGGAGAACGTCATGGTAGACTCCATTAATCCGTCCCTCGCCCGCGCCCGAATTCAAAAGACGCAGGGTGATACGCCCGCCCAGAGTGCGAAAAGTGCCGAGGGTTCGACGAGCGTCAACGCGCCCGCTGCAACCGACAGCGTGTCGCTTAGTGCCGCTGTGTCCAAGATGCCCGCTGGCGTTGATGAGACAACGCCGCCGTTTGACGTCGAAGCCGTCAAACGCATCAAGGATGCCATTTCACAGGGCAACTACCCTGTTGATCTGGACCGGATCACCGACAGCCTTTTCGAAGGCTATCGCGAGCTGATGCTCTAAGACCTTATCCAATTAGCAATAAACTGGAATCCCGACGTGACCAGCGAACTGATCCTTTTTGCCTCCGCAGCAGCAGTCTCAACTCTTCTCGCGGGTGGTGTCTACGTCGCTCTGCGCCGTAAACGCGCCCAGAAGAAAGCGACCCATTCCGAAAAGGCAGTTCTGGCCAAAGTGGCGGAAGAACAGTCCAAAATCGGCGCGACCATCGAAGCAATGGCGACCGAAATCAAAGACATGCGTTCGGATATTCAGTGGCTGACCAGCGAGCGCATGATTGATCAGGCCATCAACATGGCGCGCGAAGGCGAGAGCGGCTCCGAGATCGCACGCCAAACTGGTATTTCCGCCGACGAGCTAGTGGCGATGCAGGCATTCCGCCGCCACTGATCAGCTTTCGCTGCAAGTTGCCGGCAGTTTGTCCTCTGGCAACTTTGCGCACCATTCCGTAAACAACTGTCGAGCGCGGGCCTGTGTGGTCAGGCGCTCTTGTTTTGAGATCTCCTGACTGACGCCCTCGCGGAAGAGCGCAGCATGGGGAGCCTCAAACGCGGCAGCCACTGTGAACCACAGCAAGGCTTCCGCCTTCTGCGAGGGCTCGCTGACCTCGTTGTAGACGCGGCCCAAAGCCGTCAGCGCCCCCAGATCCCCTCTTTCCGCTGTCTTAGTCAGATCGGTGATCAGCCGCCCCGCGACCTCGGCACGCCCTTCTTCGGTTAACCGTTCTCGAAGAAGTTTGATCATGTTGATTGCCGCCTTCTCGCCAGAGAAACGCGCGCGCCACGCCCAATAATAAGCGTTTAGATCATCTTGCGGCACACCCTGCCCGATCGCATAGAGCACCGCCAGATTGGCCTGAGCTGCGCCGTCATTGTACTCTGCCAATTCCTGAAACAGGACAACAGCGCGGTCCAGATCACCGCCCTTGAACGCGGTCATCGCATCATCGAATTTGCCCGCCACACCGGGCGAAGCCAATGACAGCGCCACCACGGTTGCCCCGAAAATTTTGTGTAGTAGCGTCATCGCCCCGCCATCATCACCAGCTGCAGGTACAGAAGCCTGCGTTTCCGTCCACCCAAACTGACTTGATACACAACGATACGCGGGCGCTTGCCCGGCTCTGCCTCGACCTCGATCTCAACCGCATCAGGCAGATGCACATCGTAGGTCGAGAGCATCTGCTTCGGGTCATCCATAAAGGCTGCCTGAAACGGCTTATCAATCCAACCGCGCGCCAGCGCCCGGCCTAGAATATCGGGCAGGTGGCGCTCTATCTCGTCCAGCGTCATCAAACGCGTGATCCGCTCCACCAGCACGAATTCTTCAGCCGGCAGGTGCCCATCCACAGGCTCAGCCGGAGGCGCCGTCCACGCTGGATCAGCAGGCAGGATTTCAGGCGTGGCCGACTTGGGGCCACGTCCGAACAAAAGCCTGAATGGGGCCATCGCCCATTTCAACGCGAATGCCATCGACGTCCTCTCTTGGCCCGCGATGTCCTGCGGGTGAAGTGCTCTTGTATTTATCTTTCGGCTATCTTCCGGATTTTTTTAGCCTTGGGCTACACTCTAGCAGCTTTGGCACCTGCCTTGCACAACCTTTTGCAAAATTGAAAAACCAAGGAGGCGCGTGCCTATGTCGGCCGAGCCGATTTCGTCCAAAGCCAGTATTCTGCTGACTGTCCTGCCCGCGATTGTCGTGGTCGGCGCCTTTGGCGCGGGCTTGTTCTTTTCCCTAGCAGCCAAGCCAGACCTACCCGAGCCAGAGGTCATCGAAGAAGAGGTCGTAGAAGAGGAAATTGCAGAGCCCAAGCGGACCTATATCGACATCGTCAACCCGATCAAAGCGACACTGCCCAAGCTTGGCGGCACGGTGAATATCAACATCGGCCTCGCGATCCGTGATGATGTCGGCAAAATAGTCTACGACATGCTCAAAGAGGACCCCGGTCCTATCATGGCGCCCCTTGCGGACGCTGTCCAAGAACTGGTCGAGCAGATGCCCCCAGAAAGCGACTGGCAAGATCTACGCACCGAATTGCCTGCGGTGCTACGTGACAAGATGAATGTCGAACTTACCTCCGAAGACCGCCCCAATCCGGTCTACGAAGTGCTCATCCTGAATTTCTCGATCGCGAAAAGCTAATTGGCCCGCCCCTTGCAGAGACTCCAGCAAATGGAACAGGAGCTTCTACCATGAACATGATCTACGACCCCCAAGCCACCGCTGCCACGCCTGCGCCTGTCATGATGGTGGAAACCGTATTTTGCGACGATAAAGGGGCTCCGCGCAGCCGCAAGCGGGTATCGCTGACCTCGCTGGTCGAGGCGCTCAAGAACCCGCTACGGATCGGCTAAACCGCTCTGTACATTCCGAATGAACCAAAGCCAGGCTTGAGGATCGCCCTCAGTCCTGGCTTTTGTATTTTCTATAGCGCTGAACGAACCCGAACGTACCGACCACCATCATCGCAGCCGCAATCCAGCCTGCGTCGGGTAAATAGCCCGCAATGCGCACCATGCCATCCGGGCGGAGGCCAATCAGCATGACGACCGGTAAAGCGCACATCATGAACATGCGAATGCGCAAACAGGATCGGCAGGGCTTTCTGGAGTGGGCCATCGGTCAATCCTTGCGCTTGTAGGCCAGTCGCAAGCGGCGGGACTGGTCAATTTTCTGTTTCAATTTCTTTTGCTGAAGCTGCACAGAAGCAATCGCGATTTCGACAGCCCGCAATGCATCCCTCACTGACTGAAGCTGCTCTTCCATGGGGGCTTCGCCGGATGGGATCGTGCCCACCACAGCCAGTGCAGCGCAGCGCAATTCGTGGTCCAGCCGGGTCACTTCTTCCAAAGCACCCGCGTCGGCCGCCTGTTCAAGGCTGCGTGCGATAACGGTCAGCCGCTCCAGCGACTGTGCCGATGTCATATGCCGGACCAGATCGCTGCTCACGAAGGTTTGCCTCCGACTTCGGGACCGATCTGACGCCATGCGGACAAAACATCAGTGATGCAATCACGCGCGCTTTCGATCTGCGCCTCGGGGTCACGGCGCATCAGCGCCAAAATCTGTTGGCGCGAGTATTCATAAAGCTGGAACAAGCTGGTGGCGATATCGCCGCCTTTCTCGAAATCCAGCGAAGACTGCAGGATGTAGATTGCAGTCAAAGCACGGCTGGTGTGCTCATCGGGTGCCTTCACGCCCTCTCCAAACGATGTGGACAAAACCGACAGCGAACGCTCGAGCTCTCTCAGGGTAACCATGATGATCTCGTGCGGATTGTCGACCTCGGCCGCGTTTGCGGATTGGGCTTGGCGATAGCGCGATCTTGCTAGGGCAATGGACATTCTGATGCTCCTTACGTTTCCCTGACGCTTCCATCGTCGTGTTAAAATCAACGACAATTCCTTTGCATCTTTTAGGCCAAATTGCCTGTTTAGGCCGCGTTAACTCATTGGATAAAAATAAAAAACCGCGCCCAAATGGGCGCGGCCAAAAAGAGTCTATTTACAAGCGTTTAGGCGCTGGCAAAGCTGCTGACGGATAGCACCATGCCCACATCACCACCGGTCAGAATGGCAATTCCAGACAGATCACGCATACCAGACAGGACACCGCGCAGCGGACGCAGCAAAACGAGTTGCTGTCCCATCAGCTCGTCCACAGGGATCGCGCGGCGAATATCACCATAGCGCACAATCACATAGAGACCGTCTGGGCTGTCGCCAATTTTGGTCTTGCCGTTGGACAAAGGCTGGATCTTGATCAGATCCCCATCGTCCAGACGCAGCATTGCCATGTTTCGCGCTGCAACGATGGGCACGACATCTTTGCCTTGATGGATGCGCTGGATCGACTCGATGGGCAGGACGTAGCGCACATCACCAACCCGCACGACCATTCCGTCCAGAACGATCATGTGGAGCGGCAAGCTCAGATGGAACCGTTGGCCGCCTTTGGGAACAGATGCGGTCTTGAGGCTACCACCTTTGCGCTTCACCTCTTCGAGAAGATCGTCAAAGGCTTTGGTCTGGTCGATTTCCGCGCCGTCGTCCGTCAGGTCAACAACCACGCGGTCGTCTTCGCTGGCCAGCGAGATATGGAACTTGCCAGGCTGGGTTTCAGCCTGCATTCGCAGGGTTACCAGCGTTTTCAGGATGTGACGCAGATCAGCGATCATGGTCTGATCCAGCATTGCATCGCCGCCGGCCACAGACAGGCGAGCACTGCCCCCATACTTGCGGGCAAGCGTTTCGACGAATGACGACAGGGGCTTGAGCAGGACGTTTGCGGGACGAGAGCGCATTGCGACGCTTTCTTCCTGCAACTGGCCCAACTGGCTACCCAACTGCGTTTCCGCTTCGGACAGCTGCTGCAAGCGACCCATGTGGTTGTCCATGATCTCGCGCAGGATTGTACGATGACGCGCGTTCAGCGGCGGGGCATCCGAGTGCTGGATGCTCATCTCGATTTCCTGCATCAGGTCCGCCATCGCCATCTGGCGCACCATCTCTTGGACCATCGCCTGTCCAGAGCTGATCTCGCCGATGGTTTCCAGCAGACGCAGACCGTCGCCACCCGAGCCCATCACGACATTGAAGTCGATCGGGTCGTCACCACTACCCTGAGACTGCGTGCTCTCTTCTTCCTGAACTTCTAGACGCATCTGCGAGAACAGCTTTTTCGCGCTAGGGTCGATCTGGATCAGAGTTTCCTGCAAGTGATCATCTGGCAGCGTGGTCGCAACCAGGAAGTCGAACAGCGTTACATCATCTTGGAACACGGTCACGTTCGTAATCATGCGGGCTTGCTTGGACGAGACCCAATCAAGAAACGCTTGCGCGATATCTTCGTCATCGTTCAGATCAGCACGGATTACCCAGAAGTTCAGGCCCGCTTCGATTGCCGATTGCGCTTTCTTCACGCTATCGGGCGACAAAACGCGGTGGAACTCTTTGGGCAGGCCCAGACGCTGCTCGATGCTCTTGGCCGTCACCATGCCCGACGCAAGGAAACAGACGGTCGAGGCTTCTTCGAACAGTTTTTCGATCTTGGAGGTGTCTGGATTGTCGCCCTGATCCAGAGCGTCGAACACCAATTCCATTGTATCCACAAAGCCGCGAGCAATCTGGATCAGGATGATGTCCGGCTTGGCACCATCCACACGCACACGGGCGAACAAGTCGATCAGCGCCATGGTCAGCTGTGCCGCTGTTTCCATCTTGTAGTAGTTACACGCATGGAACGCGCGGCGCATCAGGCCTTCGAAACCAACGAACCAAGTCTCGCCCTGACCGTTGTTCTCTTCCAGTCCGCCACGCAGATTTGCCAGCGTGTCAAAGATGTTGTCCGCACCCCAGATCCGCAACAGTTTGGTCGGGGTCAACAGATCAGCCGGTACCGCCCCCTGAGGCAGCACGGTTTCCACAGCCGCCAGTTCTTCGTAGAACTGCAACTCAGCCGTCCGGAAACTGCTCGCCGTGGTCGCCATCGCCAGCAGTTCTGCAGCGCGTGTCACACGCACGTACCCCTGCTCTTCGACCATTTTGATGATGGTCTGGCTCAGTTCGTCCAGCTCTTTGCCGGTAGGTTTGTTATCGGTGCTGAACCGCATGCCCGTTTCGGAAACGCGCTTGAACAGCTCTGAAAGGTTGCGAAGAACCTTGGTAGTTGGATCTTCCTTCGAAGCGGCAGGTGCAGCCGCCGCAGGAGCCTCTGCCGCAGGTACAGGGGCTGGGGCAGCGGGTGCAGGAGCCGCCGCGGCAGGCGCCGCCGGAGCGGGTCCCGCGGGCGCAGCTGGAGCAGGTGCAGCTGGCGCTGGTGCGGCAGCAGCGGGCGCGTCATCTTCGACATCATCGCCGCCGATGCCCAGATCACGTTTGCGCAGCTGCTTCAGGCGCTTGATCACATGCTTCAGAACATCCGTAGCGTTGCCGTCTGCGGACTTCATCTGATCCAGTTCGGTGACCCAGTCGTCCAGTCCCAGCTGCTTTGCAGCATAGGACAGGCCGCTGCCCTTCTTTGCCGTATCCGACGGCATTTCCGCCGGAGATTTGGCACAAGCAGCTTCAAGGTGCTCGAGAGTCTCGGCGACCATGTCGCTGTAGATCTTGTGGTAAACCTTGTCTTCCAACAGGCGCTTGGCCGCTTCCGAGGGTGCAGAATCATCCGCCGCAGCAGATTCCTGCGCAGGAGCAGGCTCTGCCGCGACCGGCTCCGGTTCTGGCTCGGGCGCAGGTTCCGGTGCAGCTTCGGCAACTGGTTCGGGTTCCGGCTCGGGCTGGGGTTCGGGCTCGGGCGCCGCGGCCTCTTCGGCCTCCGGGGCTGCGTCGCTCACGTCGTCCATTTCGCCGAACAGATCGTCGTCGTCACCGTAATTGGTGTCCGTCTCCCCCAGATCATCCAGAGCCGCAAACATTGACGCCATCGGGTCGCCAGCCGCCACTGCAGCAGGCGCAGCCGGAGCTTCGTCAGCAGGCTCGGGAGCGGGCTCTTCGCCCGCGGCTTCTGCAGCTTCTTCTTCCGGTGCAGCTGCTTCGGGAGCGTCGCCACCTTCACCAGAGTATTTTGCCACCATACGTTTCAGGTCCTCGTGCAGCTGTTCCGAAGGTCCGGACTCGACGTCCGCACGAGTGGCGGCTGTTTCGTCCAACATGCCGCGCAGGGTGTCCCCGGTCAGCATCAGGATATCCAGAATCTCTGAATTAAGAGGCACGCCTTGATCGCGCACGAGGCCGATCAAGTCTTCGCCTACGTGGGCACGGCTCTCGACAGTCGCCAGACCCAGAACACGGGAGTTCCCCTTAAAGGTATGCACAGCGCGGAACAGAGCACCGATGTGATCCTTGGGGTCACCCTCGCCGTCCTGCAACGACTCGAGCGCCTCTTCCATAGCATCAAGGGCCTGCGCACCATCGTCTGCGTAGAGTTCCCAAATTTCGTCCATTTCGTCGTTCATGGTCTACTTCCTTGATGCAACGAGATTCATGGAAAGAGCGAGCGGGGCGGCCGATTAGGCCGCTTCAACCAGCGAACGCATCACGCGGCGCAGCTCGTCACCGACACGTTCTTCGAGGTCGTGGGACACTGTGCCCGAGGGCTTGGTCACAACACCGTCTGCGCCCAGTTCGCGGGCTTTGGCTGCCAGAGGCGAGCCGGATACGGTCACCGAGGACAGCATGCAGATTTTTGCACGGGTCTTCAGCTTGGCGTGACGCAGAAATTCGAGGCCGTCCATGACGGGCATTTCGATGTCCAGCAAGATCAGGTCCAGATCTTCGTGGTCCGACAGTTTATCCAGCGCGTCCTGACCGTTGGCCGCCTGGGCCACCATTTTGAAATCGGGCAGGGTTTTGAGGAAGCTGGAGATGTAGAGGCGCATCATCGCGGCGTCGTCTACGATCATTACTTTGTATGGCATGTGAGGTTCTCCAAAATTCGGCGATTGGGGGAGAGCACCGAGCCGGGCTTGGCTCGGCACAGGGTCAGTTTAGAAATTTCCAAAGCCACGCTCGTCGCGGTCTGCGTTCGACGCACCACCCGCACCGGCCATAGCCATGTTTCCGCCCATCATCTTGGTGATCTGGGCCATCATTTCAGGCGAGAGGTTGCTGAGATCGGGCATACCCGCAGCGCCCTTCTTGCTCTCACGCAGCTTGAAACGACCGATTTCATTGCGCATCTGCGTGGTGGCAGAGGTCATCTGAGAGCTGGTCGATGCCAGTTCCTCGGCCTGTTGGCTGGTCGCCAGTGCAGCTTTGGCGATCTCGCCGATTGCGTCGTTGATCTGGGCCACACCGCGGGACTGTTCACCCGAAGCCTGATCGATCTCGGAGACGATGTTGCGGACCTTCTGAATATCGCCTGCGATCTGGCTGAACGCTTCGCTCGTCTCATTCGCGATGCGAACACCCGAGGTCACACGGCTTGCCGAGCTCTCGATCAGATCAGAGGTTTCGCGCGCCGCTTTGGCCGAGCGGCCAGCAAGGTTGCGAACTTCCTGAGCCACCACCGCGAAGCCGCGACCATGCTGACCAGCGCGGGCCGCTTCGACAGCCGCGTTCAGCGCCAGCAAGTTGGTCTGGAAGGCGATTTCGTCGATGACCTTGATGATCTTGGCGATGTCTTGCGAAGAGGTGTTGATCCCTTCCATCGCTTCGACCATCTGCGTGATCTTCTGGTTGCCCACGTCGGCGACCTGTGCAGCGGCCTGCACCAGCTTCGACGCTTCTTGGGCATTCGACGCGTTGGCACGGACCTGAGCATCGGTTTCTTCGACCGAGGCCGACACCTCGTCCACCGAGGACGATGCGATCTGGCTGTTGGTGGCCAGCTTCTGCGAGGCGTCGTTCATTTGGCCCGAAGTCCCCGAGATCTGTTCGATCTGGCTTGAGAACATGCTGAACACATTATCGAGGTGGTTGAACGCGCGTTCAAAGCTCTGGACGATCCGTGCGTACTCACCGCCAAACTTGGACGGGTCAACCTTGATATCCAAATTGCCCGCAACAATCGCATCCGACATCGCCTCGATTTCATCGGTGAGCGAACGGAAGGTTTCACGCTGGCGTTCGACAGTCTCGTGCAGGAATGCCTTCTTGCGAGGCTGCTTGGGATATTCGATGTCGAAGTCGCCTTTGCCGAACGCATCGAACACCTTCATGACGGTCGCCTTGGTGTTGATGTGCGCGCGCACCATCTCGTTGACCATCATCGCTGCATCGCGGAACTGAGGCACGGGGTTGTTAGAGCCATCCATAAAGACATCGATGTCACCACAGTCGTGAGCCATCGCCATATTGTTCATATCAGCGATGAACTGGCGGATGCCCTCTTGGTTGGCCACGTTCTTGGTCACGTCAGTGAATTCGACCACGTAGTAGTCTTCACCACCCTCGTTGTGCTTCGAGATCATCGCATCAATAGCAAAGCCATCCAGGCGGATCGGAACATCGGTCGCAGCGGTCATGTTTTCCAGCGTTGAACGTTGCTGCTGCGGGATCTTGTGGAAGAGGTCGATGTTGGTACCCACCATCGCTCCTGCGGAAAAGCCCGGCACCGCGCCTTTGAGAAGCGCTTCGTTGTTCGACATCAAAGTCATGCAGGATGGGTTGGCGTACCGGATGATCATGTCGCTGTCCACCAAGGCAACGGCTGTCCGCAGTTGCCCAAGAACTCCGCACTCAGCTACTTTTTGCCAACCGGCTGTGGAGGTGTCTTTCTGACTGGCGTTCATTTCTTCGGTCCTTTGTGGAACTTCCGCAGGTGTTTCGGCGGGAACTGGTTCAATTCTGGCGCTGGGGCCGGTTGATTTGGTTTGTGCCGCGGCCCCCGTTCTCTTGACTGGGGTACGTCGCGCCGGAGTTCGGCGAGGTGGCTTATCGTCGTCGGTCATGTGCATTCCTCCTCTGTCCGATGGTCTCCGGGGATTTTGGCCTCAGCTCAGCGCGTCCGCCCGTCGCATACGCATACCGTGGGACGGTCCGAGCCTCTCTTGGGGCCGTCTCCTGCCAGATCCTGCTCAGGCAGGTACTGGCGAACCGGAGCGCGTATGTGAGCAGACGCTGCATCGGATCAGGCTTTCGCCAGTTTGGGTGCGATGACGTCCATGTCAGAGACCAAGAGCGGCACATCCAGCAGGATCACCACACGCTCGTCCACACGGCCCAGACCGCTAACGACGCTGCGACCATCGCCCGAGCCAAAGCCGCTGGCGGCATCGATATTGTCATCGGGGATGTCGATCACTTCGCGGACACGGTCCACAATCAGGCCCATCGGCGCATCATTGACCTCGAGCACAATCACAACCGTACGGTCGTCATAAGGGCGCTCGTTCATACCGAAACGCAGGCGGACATCCATCAGCGGAATGACCTTGCCGCGCAGGTTGATCACACCTTTGATGTAGTCGGGCACATCAGGGACCACCATGATACGCTGCATGCCGACGATTTCAGTCACCATGCCGATCGACATGCCGTAGTCCTCTTCGCCTACGGCAAAAGTCAGGTACATGCTGTCGATGCTTTCCGCGTCGACGACCCCTTCTTCCATGGACACGCGGTTTTCTACCGCTGTCTCTGCTGCAACTTGCGCTGTCATTTTCAGTTTCCTTTCCTGAGAGGCGTGGAAAAAATATTCTCTTCTGGGAGCGGGGGCGGTGAGATCCCGATCGAGGACATCATCACCCCAGCCACGTTATTTAGCGGGACCAGCGACTCTGCCGCGCCGGTTTCCCAAGCCGCCGCGGGCATCCCCCAGACGACGCTACTGGATTCGTCTTGGGCAAAAGTCCGCCCTCCGACACGACGGATCATTCCCAGACTCTGCGCGCCATCCCGGCCCATCCCGGTCAGCAGCGCGGCCGAGACACGAGGGGCCGCGTAGTTGGCAACAGAAGCAAACAGAACATCCACCGACGGGCGGGAGTAACAGACTGGGTCACCTTGGTTCAGCACGACACAGAGCCCGTTGGGACTGGGCCGCACGACCATGTGGGTTTCCCCACCAGGAGCCAGAAGGACGAGGCCCTGACGCAGCAGATCACCGTGCTGCGCTTCGCGAACCTCGACCCGACACGTATCATTCAAACGACGCGCAAAAGCATTCGTAAAGCCCGCGGGCATATGTTGAACAACAACTGTCGCCGGCGCGTCTTTGGGCAGCTGTGCGAGAACTGTGCCAAGCGCCCGAACGCCCCCAGTCGAGGCCCCAATTGCAAACACCCAGCGGGCATTCAGTTGTGGATTGGCCGAGTGCAGATTTTCTGGCGCAGAAGGCTGGTTCGCTGTCCGTCGTTGCCGCGCGCTAATCGAAGGCGCGGGAACCGCCTCTTCTTGGACATGGGCATGGCGTGCCGCCTTGAGACTGACGCGGATCTGACTGGTGATGCCCGCGATATCCTGACCCGCAACCATTTTAGGTTTTGGCAGCACATCAACGGCGCCAGCCTGCAAGGCCTCGATCGTGGCACGTGCCCCATTCGATGTCTGCGAAGACACGATAATCGTCGGGATCGGATCCTTCGAGATCTCTTCCTTCAGGAACGTCAGGCCATCCATCTGGGGCATCTCGATATCCAACGAAATGACATCAGGACGGCGAATACCGATGAACTGTCGCGCCTGCTCTGCGTTGGCAGCTGCACCGACCAATTCAAACTCGGGATCGCTCTTGATCCCTTGGGCCAAGAACCTGCGGAACATCGCAGAGTCATCTATGATCAGAACCCGGATGGGGCGTTCAGAACGGTTCATGCCGGCCTCCGGTAGATGCCTGCGCACACGGGTTCCCAACGCGATCCCAGATCGCGGATCGATTCTGTGACAGAGGTGATCAACCAGCCACCGGGCTCGGTCGCGTCGTAGATTGCTTCGAGCGTGCCGATCTGATCCTCGCGGTCAAAGTAGTAGAGGATGTTGCGGCAGAACACGACTTGGAACGGATGGATGAACGGATAGGGACGCGCCTTCAGGTTCATGCGGCGGAAGGTGCAGCAATGACGCAACTCGGGGCGCACGTGAAACTGGTCCATCCCTGTCGGCTCGAAATAACGCCGCAGGATCATGGGATCGGTATGGGCGAACTGGCGTTGTGGAAAGACTCCCATCTCGGCGCGCTGCACAACAGGCTCGCTGATATCGGTGCCAAGGATTTTCAATCGCTTCAATGCGTTCAGACCCAAGGATTCTGCGATCATGATGGCAACGGTGTACGCCTCGTCTCCGGTCGAAGCGGCAGCGCTCCAGACGCGCATCTCTGTACGGTCCGCCAGCAGCGGAATGATCATTTCGCGGAAGTTGTCCAGAACTTCGGGTTCGCGGAAGAAATAGGTGTGATTGGTAGAGGCCGCGTGCATGACAGCCAACTCCACATCCTGCGGAGGGTTGTTCAGCAGATCACGGGCCAAACCGTTCAGATCGTTGTATTCAAAACGACGGGTCACGCGCGCAAGACGCTGCCGCAGGAGATCCTGCTTGTTGTCCGCAAAATTGATACCGCAACGATGCGATAGCCAATTCCGGATCTGTTCGTATCCCGTCTGGTCGAGTGCCGTCATCTCTCTTCCCCAGAGGCCAGACGTTCACAGTCCAGTACGATTGCGACTTCACCCGAAGCGAGCAGCGCGCAGCCCCAGCTCGCCCGCACTTTGGCCAGCGAACCGACAAGCGGCTTCATCACGACTTGTTGGCGATCCAGAACTTCGTCCACCGGGACAGCGATAGCGCCCCGCGCGGTCTGGAAAACGATGCACACCATATCGACCAACGGGGTCAAACTGGTGATCTTTGTGCCATAGAACTTCTCAAGCCGAAGAACGGGGATGAAGCTCCCGCGCAGCTTGAGCATTTCGGTCCCCTTGTCGGCAGAGACGCCGACCAGATCGGACATGCCCGGCTTCACAATTTCAGCAACATCGTCGACGGGCACAGTAAAGAGCTGCTTGCCCAAGCGCAGCAAAATGCTGTCAAGAAAGGCGAGCGACACAGGAATGTGTAGCGATACCGTGGTGCCGTTATTCTCTTCGGATTCGACGGCGATGCGGCCACGCAGGTCGGTCATGGTCGTGTTCAGAACATCCATGCCCACGCCGCGACCGGACAGGGTCGAGACCTTTTCAGCTGTTGAGAAACCAGGCTCGAAAATAACCTTCCACAGGCGTTCGGGCTCGGGCTCTTCTCTCTCACCAAAGAAACCACGCTTACGAGCGATATTCAGAATTTTTTCACGGTTCAGACCGCGGCCATCATCAATGACCTGAATACGGACTTCGCTGCCCACCTGCTGCGCAGCCAGACGGATCATGCCTTTTTTGGATTTGCCGTTCGCCACACGCTCGTCCGGCGGCTCAAGGCCGTGGTCCGCAGAGTTTCTGACGACGTGAAGCAGCGGATCGTACAACTTGTCCGCAACCAGCTTGTCGATAGCCGTATCGGCACCAACGATATCAAGGTCGATGATTTTACCGGTCTCGCGCTCGAGTTCGCGGATCATGCGCTTCAGGCGGCGGAATACTTCACCGACAGGGACCAGACGCAGCTCAGTGGCAGCGTCCTGAACTTCGCGCACAATCATAGAAAGGCGGTGCGCCGCGGCATCAAACCCCACAAGGTCGAGCCCCGCGAGGTCTGGGGAATTTACCGTTTCAGAAACGCTGAGCGACAACTCGCCCACCAAATCCATAAGACGGCCGATCTTGTCCGATGAAACGCGCAGGAGCGCGCCACCGCTGGACTTTTCTGATGTGGCTTCGGGACTTGCGCTCATCGCGCCTCTCTCTAGCTTGGGTTAATTTCAATGAGCCACGCCGAAAAACTGTCCGGCGCACACTCCTACGCAATCGCGTTTGCAAGCTCCGTGCCGAGTCCGGCTTGGTGTTGTTTAGGCAGCGTCGCTGGCATCAAAATTAAAGATGCACACGCCATCAAAGCCCGTAGAGCGGAAGAGGAAGGTCGACTTCATCGCATCCACAAAACCGCCGTGGTTCTTTTCGAATGCTTTGAGTTCGGCAGCAGAGGGGAAGAATACATTAACCGAAATGTCGCCCTCTTTACTGATCAGGACGGTCAGACCGGCCATATTACAGTTGGGAATAGCAGTCCCCAGAGTCTCGGTCACGAAAGGGGCCGCGATCTGCGCTGCGTCCAGACTGGGGAATTTTAGATGATAGGTTTTCGACAACATGACAGCCCACGCCTTTTGAAAATTGGCAACTGAGTCTGTTAACGGCCCTGCTTCAGATTCTTTCATAGGCCTTTTGAAGGTGGACTTTATATCCGAACGGGTAACCCTTTGATGAGCTCAGACTAACAGGTATGCTCAAATGGATATGGGGATAGGCGAAGGGCCGCCCCGAAGCACCGAACGAGGTGTCGAGAATCCGTCGAGTGTCAGTTACACCGGTCCTCGTGACGGGGTTCTGACATCGCCTCTTGGGCTAACACTGTGATTGTCGGCTCGTTTGAGCTCCGTTTTAGGGCCGATCTGAAATTTTTTTCGTTTTTTTCGAGTTTGGCACGACTCCTGCCTTGTTTGTTTCCAACAGCAACACGAGGACCACCATGACCGACATTCTGATCAACGAGACTGCTTTCATCGCTGCCACCGGCCTGATCGAACTGCTCAAGCGTCGTCGTGCCAAAGTCAGCAACGCCGCGGATACCAAAGCCACTACTTACGTCGCATCGGCCGCTGCCGAAGCTGAAATGGGCGGCCAGCGCGGCATCGTCGAAGCCGCCAAGACTGCAGGCGCCAAGCGCGTCATTATTGTAGACGAGGCCGCAACCGAGCTGACCATCACCGAAGAACTGGGTGGCCGCATGATCCGGTTCGGTCTGCCCGCAGGTTCGACCGACGCGCTGCGCAACGGCCCCGTCCTGATGCTGTCGGATCTGATCGCTGCTCCTTATGGTGGCATGGTCGCGGCAGACGCAAAGACCGGCGCCCTGATTGACATGACCGCCCGCGTCGCCCGCACCGACGTCACCGTATTCATCAACGGCCCCACCGGCAGCGGCAAAGAAGTTCTGGCCCGCACCGTGCACGATCACTCCAGCCGCGCGGACAAGCCCTTTGTCGCGATCAACTGCGCAGCGATCCCCGAAAACATGCTCGAGGCGATCCTGTTCGGTTACGAGAAGGGTTCGTTCACCGGCGCATCGACAGCAAACAAGGGCATCGTGCGCGCTGCCGACGGTGGCACCCTGCTGCTGGACGAAATCTCGGAAATGCCCTTGGGTCTGCAAGCCAAGCTGCTGCGCGTCCTGCAGGAAAAGAAAGTCACCCCGCTGGGTTCGCAGAACGAATGCGCCGTGGATATCCGCGTGATCGCCACCTCGAACCGCGATATGGCAGAGGCTGTGCAGGCTGGCACCTTCCGCGAAGACCTGTACTACCGCCTGAACGTATTCCCCCTGGCGACCCAGTCGCTGGCCGAGCGTGCACAGGACATCCCTGCACTGGCTGCTGCACTGCTGCGCCGTCACTGCGGTGATACCCTGCCCGTTCTGACCGAAGAAGCCTGCGACGTGCTGATGGCCCACAGCTGGCCCGGCAATGTTCGCGAACTGGAAAACGTGATCCAGCGCGCACTGGTTCTGCACGACGGCGTCCAGATCACCGGCGCAGACATCATGCTGAACGGACGTCCGGGCCTGATGCCCGCACCCATGATGGCAGAGGCTGCATAAGACAGCCCCGCCTCCCCGCCAAAAAAATAAAATCGAGCAGGCAACCTTAACCAGAGGATCAGAGACATGAGCATCTCCGGAGCGACATCAGCACTCGGCGCACTCCCTCTTTCTTCTACGACGTCGTCGACCAACCCGACGCAGAACCTCAAGCCTTCGGGCAATGAAGGTCCTTCGTTCGGGGATCGGGTCAATGACGCAATCAATAACGTCGCACAGGCGCAGAACAACGCGGCAGACGCTGCCAAGGCCTATGAAACCGGCAAGACCGACGACATCGCCTCGGTGATGGTTGAACAGCAGGTCGCTTCGCTGGGGTTCCAGATGACCCTTCAGGTCCGGAACAAGGCTCTGAGCGCCTATCGCGACATCATGAACATGCCGGTCTGATTGTAGACCAGAGCATCGTAATACGTTTGAAGACAGGGACACACCATGGTTGACACATCGACAGCACCGGTACCCGCAGGCGGCCAGAAGAACGAATTGGTTGCCAAGGGTGAAGCCGCGCTCGCGTGGACCAAAGGCGTCACGGACCAACCCGGCATTCGCCGTGCGATGCCCGCAATCGTGCTGGTTTCGGCCGCCGTGCTGGGTCTGATGGTTTATATGTTCCTGAACACATCCGGTCAGGTTGCCCTGAACACCGGTCTGCCCGAGGCTGAAAAAGCACAGGCGCTTGAACTGCTGAATGGTCAAGGCATCGCGGCAACAATCAACAAAGACAATGGCCAGATCCAAGTACCCAAGGGGGATCTCTACCGCGCCAAAATGGCACTGGCCGCCGAGGGGCTGCCCGCAGGCACGCCTGACGGTCTGTCCACAATTACCGACATGCCTATGGGCACCAGCCGCAGCGTCGAAAGCGCGCGCCTGCGCCGTATGCACGAACTGGACCTCGCTCGTTCGATTTCTGAAATCAAGGCGATCACGCAGGCTCGTGTGCACCTAGCCCTGCCCGAACGCACCGCGTTTGTCCGCGACAGCCAGCCGCCTCGCGCCTCGATCTTTGTTCAGGTCGCGCCCGGTCACACGCTGGGGCAGAACCAAGTGGATGCGATCGTCAGCCTTGTCAGCACGTCCATCCCCGGTATGCCCGGCAACAACGTGTCGGTCGTTGATCAGACCGGCCGCCTGCTGACCAACAACACCGAAGACGCGTTTACCGCGCAGACCGACCAGCAGACCCGCCAGCGCATCGAACAAGAAGAGCTATACCGCCAGCGGATCGAAGCGCTCATCATGCCGATTGTCGGCCTTGGCAATGCGGCCGTTCAGGTCACTCTGGACATGGACTTCACCCGCTCCGAGGTGATGAACGAACAGTACAGCCCGAACCAGACCGCCCTGCGCAGCGAGCAGAGCATGCTGGAAGAAAGCAGCAACCCCAAGGCGGGCGGCATCCCCGGTGCTGTGTCCAACACGCCGCCGATGGAAATGGATCTCGAGGACACGCAGCCCGGCGTGGGCCGTCAATCCAGTGAGTCGGTCCAAAATCGCTCGTCTTCGTCGACCAAGAACTACGAAGTCAGCCGCCGCGTCGAAACCATCGTTCCCCAGTCCAACCGCATCACCCGTGTGAGCGCCGCGGTTCTGTTGCGAGCACCGACCAGCGCGGACCCGACCGAACCCGCCGTTTTGCCCGAGGCTGTCTTGCGTGAAATCGAAGCGTTGACCCGCACCGCAGTCGGCTATGATCAGGCGCGTGGCGATACCATCACCATCTCGTCCAGCCCGTTCATCGACACCTTTGATGTCTACGAAGCCCCTTGGTACGAGGCAGAATGGCTGCCGCAGGTTGGTCGCATTCTGGCACAGCTGGTGGCTCTGGCGATTGTTATTCTTGGGATTATCCGCCCGCTGATGTCTCGCCTGCTGCCCAAGCCCATGGAATACGGCATCAGCCCCGCTCTGGCAGACACTGTCGAAGTTGGCGAAGGCGACACCCTGTCTACCCTGCGGGCCCGCTTGAACGGTCAGGATGGCTCGGATGGCAGCAGCGCCGACGGCAACGACGGATCGAAAGAGCCCAAAGGCGACGTCATCCCCCGTGGCCCGGAAAACGAGCTGCTCAAGAACGCCGCCGCCACCTACGAAGAAAAAGTCACCCTGCTGCGCCATCTGGCAGAAGTCGAAAGCGCCCGTGTTGCTGCTGTATTTGAGCAGATGATCGAGCGTGACAAGGAGATCGACAAATGAACGCCCTCGTCCCAGCCAACCAGGAAAACACCCAGCTCGCCGAATTGAATGGCACCCAACGCGCCGCGGTTCTGATGATGCTATTTGGTGAGCAGGCCGCTGCCAGCGTTCTGCGGGAACTTACACCGGGACAGGTGCAGGATCTGGGTGCGGCGATGTACTCGGTTCGCCAGATCCACCACAACACTATCGCCGCTGTGGTCGATGAATTTCTGTCAGAGCTGAACGAGCAAACCAATATCGGGATTGGTGCAGGCGCGTACATCAACTCTGTCCTGCACGAAGCTCTGGGCCCGGACAAAGCGCAGTCGGTTCTATCGCGTATCACCCGCTCGGCCGCCGAACACCCGATCGAAATTTTCGACTGGATGGATGCCAAAGCAATTTCGGAACTGATCGTGGACGAACACCCACAGATCATGGCGCTGGTCATCGCCTCGATCGACGCACAGCTTGCCAACGAAGTCCTGCGTCTGCTGCCCGAAGACGTCCAGCCAGACATCATCTTCCGGATCGCGACCCTGACCAACGTTCAGCCCGACGCTTTGAAAGAGCTCGAGCAGGTCATGCAGCGCAAGTTCAAAGCGAACACCACCCTGCGCGCCAGCCAGATCGGCGGTATTCGCTCTGCTGCTCGCATCATGAACTTCGCAAAGCAGGACATGGAACAGCGCATCATGAAGGCGATCAAAACCGAGGACAAAGACCTCATGGAGAACCTGCAGGACAACATGTTCGTCTTCGACAACCTGGTTCAGTCGCAGGACCGTGCTATCCAAACCTTGCTGCGCGAGATCGACGCAGAAATCCTCACGGTCGCTCTCAAGGGTTCGGACGATTACGTCCGCGACCGCCTGTTGGCCTGTATGTCGACCCGCGCGGCCGCCAACATCCGCGACGAGATGGAAGCCATGGGTCCGATCCGCCTGACTGCGGTTCAAGACGCGCAAAAACAAGTCGTTGCAGTGGCACGCCGTCTTGCCGATGCGGGCACAATCACACTGGCTGGTCGCGGCGGTGAGGAGATGGTCTAATGTCCCAGCAGTCACGTCCCAATGCAGCGCTGTCCCGCGCTCTGGACCACGAAGACATCATGCGCTTGATCCGCGAAGCCGACCAATCCGGCTTTGTCTCGGGCAGTGCTCTGCCGACCAAGGTCTCTGCCACACCCGAGAATTTCAAACCCAAGGGTTTCGTCGCTGTCGAAGAGAGCGCCCTCCCCGACCTGACGGCAGACATGCCCGAAGACCAGATCGAAATCTCGAACCGACCCGCGGAAACCCCGTCCGAAGTCGCACCTGCAACGCCGCAAGTGGACATTGAGGCGATCCGCAAAGAAGCCTGGGCCGAGGGCTATCAGGCAGGTCTGGCAGAAGGCGCAGCCAAAGCCGCGCTGACCGCCCCCGAGATTGCCGAGCCGATCTCGGACGAGGACGCCATATCCGCCGCCCGCGAAGAAGCCTACGCAGCCGCCAAAGCCGAGTTTGCCGAAGCGCAAGAGGCCTTCTTGGCCGCAACCCAGCGACTGCTGACCCCAGATACAGATGCGATGTCAGGCTTGCGCGATCAATTGACCGAAGCCGTCCGAAAGCTGGCCTCTGACCGCGCCGGCGTTCAGATCGACACCACCCCCGCCCGCTTCGTCAACAAGATCGAAGCGCTGGTGGAAACCGTTGCCGGCGGCATCACGGACGTCACCATTCGCCTAAGCCCCAAGGATCTGGATGCGGTTACCCCCTTCCTGACCGAAGCGCCCATCGTCCAGCAAAGCCGCCTGATCGCCGATGCGAACCTCCGGCGCGGTGATGTCGGCATCAGCACACCTGACATTTCACTGACTGACAGCCTGACCAAGAAAGGCGCTGCGAAATGAGTTCTCTTCTCGCCTCCTTGACGAACTCGCTCGATGACCTGTCCGTCAAGCCGACCCCAGACATGAGCGGCAAGGTGCTGCGCTATGATGGCCTGATTCTGGAATGTACCGGTTTTCCCGCCAGTCCCGGCGCGATCTGCGAGGTCGAGACCGAAGATGGCAGCCGCGTGCAAGGCGAAATCGTTGGCTTTCGCGATGGCCGCAATATGCTTTTTCTGGATACCCCCGGCGCACGGATCGTGTCAGGCGCCCGGGTGAGCCGTTTGGATGGCGGCCATGACGCGCTGATGGGCGAGGCATTGCTCGGCCGTGTCATCGACGCCGAAGGTCATGCGCTGGATGACGGCCCCAACCCCCAAGGCGATATACGCTGGCCGCTTGCAGGCAAAATGCAGAACCCTCTGGCGCGCCAACCCGTGGACACTGTTCTGGACGTCGGTGTGCGCATCATTAACAACGCTCTGACTGTTGGCCGCGGTCAACGTGTCGGCATTATCGCGGGGTCCGGCGTTGGCAAGTCGGTCCTGATCGAGATGATGACCAAAAACACCAACGCGGACGTTGTCGTCGTGGGATTGATCGGGGAACGCGCCAGAGAAGTCGGGGCCTTTGTCGGGCACATCATGCATGGCGAGAACGCCCATAAAACCTGCGTCGTGGCCGTGCCTGCCGACCGCTCGCCCCTACTGCGTTTGCGTGCCGCGAACCGCGCCACCGCGATCGCCGAATACTTCCGTAGCAAAGGCAAAGACGTCCTCTTGATCATGGACTCTCTGACCCGCTGCGCCCACGCTCGCCGTGAAATTGGTCTGGCTTTGGGTGAACAGCCCACGGCCAAGGGCTACACCCCGTCGGTTGTCTCGATGATCCCCACGCTGATCGAACGCGCGGGTCCGGGCCTGAAGGGCGAAGGGTCGATTACCGCGTTTTACACCATTCTGGCTGACGGCGATGACACCAACGATCCCGTGGTGGACACCGCCCGCGCCATTCTGGACGGTCACCTTGTGCTGTCGCGCAAGCAGGCACAGATGGGCATCTATCCCGCGATCGACATCCCCCAGTCGGTCAGCCGCGTGATGAACGACATCGTGGACAAGGACCACCAGCGTGCAGCCCTGAAACTGCGCCGCATGATCAGCCTTTATATGGACAATCGCGACATGATGCTGATGGGGGCCTACACGCCCGGTCAGGACCCGGAATTGGACGAAGCCGTCCAGATGTGGCCCCGCATTAAGATGCTGATCCAGCAACCCGTGGACGAAAAATCCGCCTTCTCGGACAGCCGCAAGAGCCTGCTTAACCTCGCCGGAGGTGCCCTTGGATGACACGCAAAGAAAAGCTGATGGACCTGATGGTCCGCAAGGAAAAGGCCAAACTAGGACAGGAAAGCAAAGAGCTGGGGCACATCGCCCAACAAGCTGCCCGCGCCGAGGCGCAGTCTAATCAGTTGAAGAGCCTGCTCGACGAAGCGGTGACCCAACGCCAGACAATTCATTCCAAGGCCCAACTTGCTTCGAGCATGTGGTTCGAAAGCGCCATCGCGCAGCAGTTGACCAATGTCGAAGCTCAGCGCGAACAGAGCGCTGCACGTCTGCTCGAGGCGCGCTCGCGTGTTGCCCAGGTAGAGCAGCGTGTTCGGATTTACGGCGAAAAGGCCGTCGAAACCAAACGTGAGGCCCGCGCAGAAGCCGACGCCAAAGAAGACAGCAGACTCGGAGAACGCGGACGGGCCCCGCGCTAGGCCGAACTTGGCACTGCACTTGCAACATCCGCTCTGATTGAACGCCTCTCTGATTGACCCCGAAAGGAACGCTATGACCCCGCTGACACTGGCAGAGCAAAGCTTTCTGAAAATTGACACCCCGCAGCAGGTCAAACCTGCCGAAGCCAAGTCTGGCTCGGCGAACGTGTTCGGCAACGTGATGGCGCACGCTCGGGACAGCGCAGATCAGGAAACGACCGAGGACGTTGCTTCTGCCCAAGCAGACAGCAAAACAGCAACGACACCCGATAAAAGCCAGAAGTCTGCGAATTCGACCGAAGCCCCAAAGCCCGACGTGCAGAAGCCCACTTTGACGGGCGAGGCTCGGCAAGAGGCAAAAGCCGAAATCCCCTTGATGGCCCGCGTGCCCGAGGGCGGGCTGACCACCAAAGCCGCGCCCAAGAACGCCGAAGCACAAGATAAGCCAGAAGGCGCGAAAGCGATCAAACTCGCTGAGACCGTCGGTGAGCGGACAGAAACCGTTGCGTCTCTTCAGACCAAAGAACTGACCAAGACGGTTAAAGCCGATAAAAACGCGCCGGAGTTGGCTGCCGAGACGACTGACGTCGACCCTCAGAAAATCGCAGCAAGCGAAGGGGTGCAAACAGACGCCTCTGCCTCTCCGGAAATGCGTGAGCGACTGCAAGCGCTGAGTGCAACAACCAGCGCCGCGGCTTTGAATGTTCAAGCCGCAGTTCCTGCCGCTGAGACGACACCGAACGAGAAGCCTGCCGCAACATTGGCCGCGCTCTCTCTTCGCGCGCAAATGGGCGAGAAACCCGCCAAGGCAACATCGGCCCTAACCGCGCAGGATAGCCAGAAGGCCTCGGTAGAGGTCACGAGCACTCAGAACGAAAGCTCCGATGTTCTTGGTTTTGGCAAAGGGCAGTCCTCGACAGAGAAAGTCGAGAACGCTGCAACCGCAGGCTTCTCGAAAGGCGCAGGCAAGGACGCCAAGACAGCGATCACCCCAGTTGGGAAGGCCGATGTAGTAGACCCAACCTTGTCGAAAAAAGAGGGCGAGACACTCACGCCCGAAGCGCAAGAGAACGCGCAGACCCTCGCTGTCGCGACTGCAGGCGCAGCGGTTTCAGCCCCCGTGACGCCGCGAACAACAGACAAGCCCGCGACCGGATTGAAATCCACGCAACCCGTGAACGCGGCTCCGCAGAGTTCGGCGCGGCGCACCGAACAAGGCGCGCCCACCACTCAAGCGCGACTGCCAGAACAGGCAGCACGGGATTCGGCAAACTTGCAAACCAGAGCAGGTGATGCGCCCACATCTGTCGTCGAGAAGCCCGCCGCCACTGGCGAGAAGCCTGACTTCGCTCTGAAGATGGAGAACTTGATCCAGCAGGCTGCGACAAAGGATACAACACCTGAGACCCTAGATATCAGCGCGACATTTACCGAGGTCGCTCAGCCCGCCCAACCGCTGCCGCAGACCGCAATCGCCGCGCCCCAGGTGCAGGTCGTTGCGTCGCCCGAGAGCTTCCAACAGGTCGAGGCAGCCGTGAAAACAGCCGTCGCGCAGGAATTGGCGATGGACGAAGCCACTTGGCCGGAAACTATGGTTCAGGACATCGGGTTCGAGACTTTGGCCGATGGCGAAGCAATGGAAATCCAGCTGACCCCAGAAAATCTAGGCCGCGTGCAATTGCGCATGGAACTGCGGGATGGCGCAGCCTCTGTCACGATCGTGACAGAGACCTCCGAAGCTGCGAAACAATTCAACGATAACCAGCAAAAGCTGGCAGACCTGCTCGCCAAGCAGGGCGTCGAACTGGCCAACCATAACGCTGGCACCGGCCGCGATATGGGACGAGGCGGATCGGACGGCCAGAATGGCAACGGCTCTACATCTTCTCTTCAAAACGACACAGCCGATGGAACCGGACAGACCGAGGTGGCAACCGCCCGCAAAGATCCGAACCGACTCGTGGACGTACAGGCATAGGACACTGAACAATGAGTGACGCAAACACAGATGCGCCCAAAAAGAAGGGAAAACTGCTGAAGATCATTCTGATGATCCTCGGGTTCCTGTTGTTCCTTGGCGGTGGCTTTGCCGGCGGCGTGTATTACGCGGGCATGCAGATGTCCCCGTCTGAAGAGGTTCTGCGCCTTGTTGAACGCACCAATGGTGAGGGCGGCGAAGGCGGTGAAGAAGGCGGCGAGGGTGAAGGCGAAGAGGGCGAAGGTGGCCCCCAGAAAATGGTCAAGGACATCCCTGAAACGCCTGTCTTCCAGACCAGCTACTATGAATTTCCCGACACGCTGACCACCAACCTCAAGGGTTCGCGCCGTTTTTTGCAGGTAGGGATCGGCATGTCGACCCAGTATGATGCAAGCGTCATTACCAACGTGGAAACTCACGCGATGGCGATCCGCTCGGATTTCCTGGCGGTGATCAGTGGCTTCTCGGAAGATGACGTCGCGGGCATGGACGGACGAGACCGTCTGGCCGAAGCAATGAAGGATGCCGTGAACAAACGTCTCGAACAACTCGAAGGGTTCGGCGGGATCGAGAACGTCTTCTTCCCGTCTTTCGTTCTGCAGTAAAGGACGCGGTCGAGCGATGGCAAAGGCAACAAAACTCTCCAGCTTCGAGGTCGCCGCCCTTGTGGACGGCCTCAAGAATCTGGACGACGATTCAGGCGACAGCAATGACGCCAGCAGTCAGGCCAAACCCTATAAGTTTGGCGAAGACAACGTTTCGGCGCTGGGGGATTACTATGGCCTGCGGATGGTCAACGAACGCTTTAACCGTCTTGCGCGGAGCGTCTTTTTGCCTTTCTTGCGGATGCAGCCGCGTATCTCGTCCTTTCCGCCAGAAATCAAAACATATGACCACTACACCGATGAACTGGATAACTTCAGTAGCCTGACCATCAGCCGCATCGACGAATTGCGTGGCACACAGATGGTCGTTTTGCAGCCGACCTTCGTCTCGCTTTTGACCAATGTGTATTACGGCGGGGAACTCAAAACGCCGCCGCCGTCAGGACGCAGTGAATTCACCGCGACAGAATTGCGCGTGATTGAACTGGTGGTCGGCGGGCTGAACCGTGCGCTCGAGATGGCATGGCGGGATCTCTATCCGATCCAATTGACCGGGTCGGCCCACGAAGAAAACCTGCAGTTTGCCAGCTTTCTTGATGGCCAAGAGCAGGTGGTGAAATGTTCGTTTATCGTGCAGCTTCCGGGCGGCGATCCGGCGGATATCGATATCCTTTATCCGCTGCAAACTCTGAAACCTATCGCGTCACAACTGCGCTCGCGTAGCCAGTCCGACATTGTGGGCGAAGATCTAAGCTGGCGCGCACGACTGGAGCGCGCCGTCATGAACGTGCCGCTAACGATCACGGCCCATTTGGACGAACCCAAAGTCCAGCTGAGGTCGATCACAGACCCCACACCTGGCCGGGTTGTACCTGTGGATCTCAAGCCCGCCCCGCGCCTGTTGGTCGAGGGTCAGCACTTCTTCAACGGGGACATTGGTGAAGTAAACGGCAAAGCCGCAATCAACATCACCGAATGCGTGGCGACTGTCCCGCAAGAAAAGGAAAGGATGACAGGATGAGCGATAATCCAATTGCCGCCGGCGGAGACAGCGTGAACGCAAAGCTCGGGATGCTGGCCAACGTCAAAGTAAAAATGACGGTCGAGGTCGGCCGCACTGAAATCACCATTCAGGATCTTTTGCGCCTGAATGAAGGGTCGGTAATCGAACTGGACCGCATGGCGGGGGATCCGCTGGATATTCTGGTCAACGGCACCATCATCGCCCGCGGCGAAGTGGTGGTTGTCGGCGAACGGTTCGGCATCCGCTTTGGTGAAATCGTCGACCCCGAAGAGCGCATGGCCTCTGTCTAAGGTGCATTTCCGGGGATCAGAGCCGGAAACCACACCGCATGCCAACTTTTGCGCTGCGTCTCCCTGCCTTTTGGATAGGGGGGGCGACGCTCTAATTGGCATGAAACATGCTCCCTTTCCCGTGCAGATGCGCTGGAATTGGAGCAAAGCTTTGGACATTCTACAAACACAGCAGATTATGACCGTCCTCGTATTTCTGGGGGTTCTCGGTCTCGCATGGCTTGTCGTGCAACTGAACCGCACGAAGCTGGCTCAGAAAACACATGCGGGTCGCCGCCTGATCATCCGCGAAACCGCTGGCTTGGGAAATGGCGAACGCGCGCTCTTGATCGAAGCCGAAGGTCAGTCGGTCCTCGCGATCCTGCCCCGCAAAGGTCAAGTCCAGATGATGGCCCTGTCGCACCCCGCTTCGTCGGAGGGCGCAGAATGATCCGCTCTCTCGTTCCTGCCGCGCTGGCACTTATCCTATTCGGGTCTCCCGCTTTCGCCCAAGGTCTGCCTGCACTTCAGCTCGAGGGCGCCGATGGCGAGGTCACCTATTCGCTGACCCTGCAAATTCTGGCACTGATGACAGTGCTGACCGTGCTGCCGTCGATCGTCTTTGGCATGAGCGCGTTCACCCGCATCATCATCGTGCTCTCGATCCTGCGCCAAGCTCTGGGCACCCAGCAGACACCCCCAAACCAAGTCCTGGTTTCGATCGCGCTGTTCCTCAGCTTTTTCGTTATGCAGCCCATGCTGACAGAACTCTATGACACCTCGATCGCGCCCTATCTGGATGGCGAGCTTGCTGCGCCCATCGCATTGGAAGAAGGCCGCAAGATCGTCACCGGCTACATGCTGGGGAACACGCGCCAGAACGATCTGATGATGTTTGCCGAACTCGCGAATGCGGCACCTTTCGAAAACAACGAGGACGTGCCGCTTTCGATCCTGCTCCCCGCCTACATCACATCGGAGCTCAAAACCGCCTTCCAGATCGGTTTTCTGATTTTCCTGCCATTCCTAGTGATCGACATGGTCATCGCCTCGATCCTCATGGCTTTGGGTATGATGATGCTGTCGCCGATGCTGGTGTCCCTGCCCTTCAAGCTGCTGCTCTTCGTTCTGGTGGATGGATGGGCGCTTATGATGGGGTCACTTGCCTCTAGTTTCATGGGGAGCTAACGCATGGATTTCGACGCGAATATCGAGCATTTGCAGATCGCTTACTGGAACATCCTGCTAACCGCCGGACCCGTTTTGGGGATCGCTCTCGCGGTCGGCCTGATGGTCGGCGTCTTGCAGGCCGCGACATCGATCAACGAAGCAACCCTCAGCTTTGTACCGAAACTGGCGATCGTCCTGATCGCAATGGCGCTGCTTTCGGGGTTCATGCTGCGGGTGATGACTGACTACTTCGGCATGATTTTCGAAACCATCGCAACGATCAACTGACCATGCTTCCTCCGGCGTTCAACTACGATTCAGGCATTCCCGGCCTCGAGCTGGCAGAGGTCATCAGCTACACGCTGCAGTATATGTTCGCGATGCTGCGGATCGGGGCGTTCATTATCTCTGCGCCTTTCTTTGCTGCCCGCTATGTGGTGCTGCCCGTGCGTATCATGGCGACCGTGATCCTGACCTTGCCTGTCGTAAATACGATCCAGATGCCCCCGGTCGAAGACCTGGTCGCCCTGACTGCTGTGCCCATGATCCTGACCGAACTCACCATAGGACTGGCCGCAGGACTGGTGATGGCGATCATCTTTGGCACGGCATCAGTTGCGGGTGACCGTATCGCGGCCACGGCTGGACTGGGCTTTGCCGCACAAATTGACCCTGCATCCGGCACCAGTGTCCCGGTCGTCTCTCAGATCTTTAGCCTGTTCATGCTGGCAACATTCGTTGCGGTTGACGGACACCTGATTGCCCTGCGTCTCATGATCGAGAGCTATACGCTTCTGCCTCCGGGCGGGCCTCTCGTGACCGGTCCGATGTTGGAAGCGGGCGCAGAGGCTGCTAGCATGATGTTCAACTTCAGTGTCCAGTTGATGATGCCGGTTGTTTCGGTGCTGCTGCTCGTAAACGTCTTGATTGGCGTGATCACACGGTCAGCGCCCCAGATGAACATCTTTTCTTTCGGCTTCCCGATGACACTGACGATGACCGTTGTTCTTCTTTTTTTCAGTGCGCCTGTTCTAGGCAAAGCCTGCGAGTGGGTCATGGGCGCCTCGCTGGAGCTGATCGAACACATGTTCAGGGAGATGGCCAATGGCAGAGGGTGACGACGGCCAAGAAAAGACAGAAGACCCAACGCCGAAACGAAAAGAACAAGCCAAGGAAGACGGTAAAGTCGTCACGTCCAAAGAGGTCTTTGTTCTGTTCAGCATTATTTCGGCGCTGGCGATCGTTATGGTCACTGGCAACATTGGCGAGACCCTGTCTGGCACATGGGCGAGTTGGCTGCGCTGGGACAGCTCTGAACAGCTGGAAACCATCATTCTATCTCGGCTCAAGGAATCGGTGCTGGCGCTGTTCTTGATCGGCATGGCCATCGGCATTCCGATGCTGCTCCTGACCATCGCGGTACAGGCGGCTATGGGTGGAGTGAACTTTGCCCCCAAAGCGATGGCTTTCAAGGCGGACAAGATGGACCCGCTCAAGGGTCTCAAGCGCATGGTCTCGATGAAATCACTGGTCGAACTGGGCAAAGCGCTGCTCAAGGTCAGCTTGCTCGGGGGGGCCGCCTACGGCGTTGTCATGTCGATGATCCCCGAAATGGAGTTGATGTACACCATGCCGGTCGGGCCATCTCTCTCGATGTTCCAGTCGGGCATTGTGCGCCTGCTGGTGGCTCTGATCATTGGCCTGTTTATCATCGGCGGCGTTGATCTGGGATATCAAACCTACAGCCTGAACAAGAGCCTGAAGATGTCCCGTCAGGAACTCAAAGACGAATTCAAGCAAACCGAAGGCTCGCCCGAACTGAAGGGCGCAATCCGCCGCAAACAGATGGAAGCGGCTCAGGGGGCAGAACGCGCCAAAGCGCTGGACGACGTTCCGAACGCCACGGCGGTCATCACAAACCCGACGCACTTTGCGATCGCCTTGCGGTATGACCCCGAAGAGGCCGAAGCCCCTGTTATCTTGGCCATGGGCAAAGGCGCAATGGCCCACCGCATCATGGAGCGCGCTGGCAAAGCGCGCGTGACCACGATCCAAGCGCCGCCTCTGGCCCGTGCACTCTACTTTACGGGCAAGATCGGTCAGATGATCCCCGAAGCGCTCTTTGTCGCTGTCGCGGCCATTCTGGCGCATGTCTATCGACTAGACCACGATATGCCGACCGAGATGCCCGATCTTGATATCCCCAAAGAACTGCGGCTCAACGAACACGGCCGCCCGGAAGAGGAGGCCTGATTTGACCAACAACTCCAAACAAAGCGTCGGAACGCTGATTTCGACACTAAGCTTTGCGGGCGTCTCTGTGGCGTTGATGGATCAAGCGATGCAAGCCGAAGGGCTGCGCGCGGCCGGTTTGTGGGTCACGGCAGCTCTATGCCTTGCGGCCGCGCTACGGTTCCGGATTGCGGAACTGGTCGCAAAATGGCGCGGAGAGTGACCCCGCGCCATGCAGCATCTATTGAGCAGACAAACAGCCTAGGTCAGAGAACAGGTACAATCTGAGCCCCTGCCCCCAAACGCTCTGCCCAGCCGCACATATCGGCCGAAACTTCCATTTCAAGATCAGGGGAAACCTTGACCAGCGCTGCCACAGCCCGGTCTTTGTCTTTCTCCAGAGAAAGCTCTTTGATCTTAACGGTCGTCCAGGCGCCGCTGCCGACGCGGATTTCCACGAGGTTTTGCTCGTCAGTATTGCGTACTAACCAAGCCACGTCTTCTAGCTTGAACTCGGTCGCACCATCGTCCCGAGACTCTTCGATCTTGACCACGTGGGTCCGGACAAAGCGCTCTAGCGCATCGCTCTGGCTTAGGATGATGCCACCGCCAATGCGGGGCCAACCCTCTTCCAGTTGCATCCCAAGCGACGTCCAGTCACCCGCATTGCCTTCGGGGCGGTACGCCAATGTCAAACCATCACCACAGCGGGCCACTTCGTGTGCGCCATCGCCGAAAACAACCTTGGCAAATGGCTGGAGGTTTTCCATCGAGACGAAAGCGCCAACTTCATCCTCATTTCCAGTCGTGCCTGCAGTTTGCGACATCTGTGCCTCTTTCGAATCTAAGATCAGGTAGGCTCCCGCGAAATTCATCGGGAGCAGCGTTCTAATTGGTTTAACGGTTCCGGCCTGAAAATCTTTAGCGTGGGGCGCTAGTGGGGAATGGCACGGAAAATGCAAATCATTCTGGCGAAGGGTCCACCCTGTAGTCAGGAGCCACCATGAGAAAGAAAACCGCCTCGGAAGAGACCGAGACCGAAAACAGTGAAAATAACGAGCTGCAAGAAACGATCCGCCTTGCCCTTGAGGCCGCGGAAGCTGCGAATGACGCGGCTTCGGAAGTATCGCGCCTACAGAGCGAAACCTCTGCAGCAGCCGCAAGACTGGACCGGTTCGGAGCCCGTTTGCGACCTATGATGATCGGCCTTCTGGCTGGTGCTGGCGTCTCTATCGCATTGGGGGGATTGGTTTATTTCAAAACTCTCGCGGAAATGCGCCGCACCAGCGCCACCCAGATCGAGGCACTCGCCATCTTTCAGGAAAGCGTCATGGAATTGAACGGTCAGCTCGACGCTGTCGCAGGTCTGAGCGAACGCATGGCCAAGCTCGAGGGTCTGAGCAACGATAACCGTGAAATGCTGATGACCGAGCTGTCGCAACTGTCAGAACAGGTGTCATCGCAACTCGGCAATTATTCTGACACTGCCGGAAATTTGCAGTCTCAAATTGCTACCACGCTAACCGAACGGGTAGATGCGGGTACACAAACTACGGTCGAAGCCATGAAGGCAGGAATTTCTGACCTGCAACTTGCCCTAAGCAAGATGATCGCTGCCGCCGTGACCGCGACGCCGTCGAGCAGCAGCACCGCTTCAAAACCAACTGCGGCACCGAAGAAGACGACGCCCAAACCGCGGGCCACCACCAGTTCTAGCCGCAAGACCAAGTCGAAACCGGCTCCGAAAGCAGAACCCAATCCCTTCTCGTTCCCATGACCGAAGATACCACCGAGGCAGAACGAAAAGGCCGCCACCTTGAGCTTGCTTCGCTAGAAGTAGGGTCGATCGCATTGGGCCTAAAGGTCGGCGACGAGTTGATCGCCGTGAACGGTTTGCCCTTTGACGGCAGCACACAGGATTTGCGCGCACGGTTCGGGCGCGGAAATCCGACGATTGCGCTCACCTTCCAGCGCGAGGACCGCAAATTTGTGGTTCTGTCCAGCACCCCCAATCTGGGCCGCTGGAAAGAGGGCCGCGAGTATGATGCCGATCAGGCCGAACAATCGGCACGGCGCATCATTCCCGAAGGCATGATCAACTGGGAAATCTACCGCGATGCCAATGGCGTCTACGATATACAGACCCAGCGCCCGTCGAACCTTGCGATTGGCCTCACGCCGTTGTGGTATGCCCAAAACAGATTGTGGACGCCCTTGGCGATCTGGGCCGCTACGGTCATTGTGACCCTCCCACTCGGGCTCTGGGTTGTCGTCCTGACACAGACCTTGGCTTGGTCCTATTTCTGGAACACTGCGCCCGAGTTCTTTCGTCGCGATCGGATCGAGCGGGGCATGACCCTGCTACAGGTGATCGCCGCCAAGAATGAAACCCGGGTGCACCAGTACATCAAGCGCGAGTTCCCCGAGATGCGCTTTGTCTATGCGGCGCTTCCCGAAGAACCTGAAATGTCCGAAGCCGAGGGGCTCTGATCCCCTCGGCTTTTTCTTTACCGCTGATCCTCAAACACAAAAAAGACCGCCGAAGCGGTCTTTTCTGAGTCAGGCGAGGTACGAGGGAAGATACCCGACTTAGTTGGCCAGTTTCGCGCGGCGCTTGCGCTGGAACGACGAAGGGATTTTCAGCATTTCGCGGTATTTCGCGACAGTGCGGCGCGCCAGATGGGTGCCTTCGTCAGTGATGATTTTTGCGATCGCGTCATCGCTCAGCGGCTTTGCCGGATCTTCGTCTTTGACCAGCTGCTGAACACGGTGACGGATCGCAGCCGAGGACGACGCCTCGTCGCCATCAGTCGACAGCGCAGTGCTGAAGAAGGTTTTCAGACCAAAGGTGCCCTGTGGGGTGACGATCAGCATACCGGTGGTCACACGGCTCACGGTGCTTTCATGAACGCCAACTTTCTCGGCCACATCTTTCAGGGTCATCGGCACAATGTGAGCCGGACCTTTTTCAAGGAATGCGGCCTGACGGCGCACGATTTCCGCACCCACCATCAGAATGGTCTGGTTACGGTGTTCGACCGCGCGGCGCAGCCAGCGCGCCAGGCTCAGACGTTCGCCGACGAACTCGGTTGCGGTCTTGTCACGGGTCACGGTTTCGGCCTTGGCTTCGTCCACAACAACCTGTGAACGGCGGAGCAATACTCGGCCACGGTAGCGACGGCATAGTGTTGTCGCGGGCGGCGTAAAAGTCGTCCACTTTTGCCCTTTCGGATTTCGGGAGGGCTTGGGGATATACACCGTGGACTTGTATTTGAAGGTG
>NZ_JBGFGN010000138.1:0-29328 GCF_041224595.1 Donghicola sp. XS_ASV15
AAAGCCATCCACACCGGCGTTGTTCGACGCAACGGTCAGACCTTTGACCCCGCTTTCCACGATCGCATCAATCAGCAGTTCGGGAATCCCGCACAGGCCAAAGCCCCCTGCCGCGATCAGCATGTCGTCGCGCAGCAGGCCGTCCAAGGCCTCCAACGCGCTGCCATACACTTTGTTCATTAGAAAAATCCTCCGTGTATCTCGGAGGCGACTGTGGCGGGCGGTGTGGCTCAAGTCAACAAAATGCCGCGGTGCAGTATCGCGCCGCGGCTTTTGTCAATTTAACGATGGTCCAAGAGCTTACTCTTCCGAGTCGGCCGCTTTCTTGGTGGTTTTCTTTGCCGCTGTCTTTTTCGCAGGGGCCTTCTTAGCGGCGGCTTTCTTGGGAGCCGCCTTTTTCTTGGTGCCCTTTTTCGAGGCCTTGGCGTTCACCAATTCGATCGCCATTTCGGCGGTCACGTCGGCGGGTTCCACGTCTTTGGGCAGGGTCGCGTTGACCTTTTCCCATTTCACGTAGGGGCCGTAGCGGCCGTCATAGACGTTCATCGCGCCGCCATCGGGGTGATCCCCCAGTTCTTTCAAAGGCTTGGCAGTGCTGGCTGCGCCGCGACGGCCGCGGCTTTCGGCCTTTTTCGCCAGTTCTTCGACCGCGCGGTTCATGCCGATGGTAAAGACGTCGTCCACCTCTTTGAGGTTCGCATAGAGCTTGCCATGTTTGACGAAGGGACCGTATCGGCCAATGCCCGCTTCGATCATTTCGCCGTCCTCGGGGTGGGGGCCAACTTCGCGGGGCAGACTCAGGAGCAGCAGCGCCTTTTCCAGATCCATCTCATCCTTGGACCAACCGCGGGGCAGGCTCGAACGATCGGGCTTGGGCTTCTCTTCGGTTGCTTCGCCGCGCTGCACATAGGGGCCAAAGCGGCCAGAGCGCAGGCTGATCTCGTTGCCGTCCTCGTCTTCCCCCAGAATCTGGTCGCCGGAATCATCGGTATCGCCATTGATCGGGCGTGTGTAACGGCACTCTGGGTAGTTCGAGCAGCCGACGAACCCGCCTGTGCGCGAAGTTTTCAGGTGCAACTGGCCTGCGCCACACTGGGGGCAGGTGCGCGGATCGCTGCCGTCCTCGCGAGGCGGATAGAGCTGAGGTGCGAGTGCGTCATCCAGTACATCCAGCACTTCAGCGATGCGCAGTTCGCTGGTTTCATCGATCGCGGCGTGGAAATCCTTCCAGAAACGCGCCAGCAAGTCCTTGTAGTCACGGTCGCCTGCGGATACGTCATCCAGTTCGCCTTCGAGTGCGGCGGTGAAGTCATACTCCACATAGCGCTTGAAGAAATTCAGGAGGAAGATCGTCACGATCCGGCCTTTATCCTCGGGAATCAGGCGGTTCTTGTCCTTGGTGACGTATTCGCGTTCCTGAATCGTGGTCACAATCGACGCATAGGTCGAGGGACGGCCGATGCCGAGCTCTTCCATACGTTTCACCAGCGTCGCCTCGGTGTAGCGGGGCGGGGGCTGGGTGAAGTGCTGTTCGGGGGTGACATCGCGCTTGTCGGCCTTTTCCCCTTCGGTCAGGTGGGGCAGGCGCTTGTCATCTTCGTCCACAACATCGTCGCGGCCTTCTTCGTAGACCTTGAGGAAGCCGTCAAACAACACGACCTGACCATTGGCGCGCAGGACCACTTGCCCGTCGGCGCTGGCAATGTCGACCACGGTACGCTCCAGACGCGCGCCTTCCATTTGGCAGGCCAGTGTCCGCTTCCAGATCAGATCATAAAGACGGGCCTGATCTTGTTCTTTCAGCTTCAGCGCAGCAGCGTCCTTGGTCATATCCGTGGGGCGGATACATTCGTGGGCTTCCTGCGCGTTCTTGGCTTTGTTCTTGTAGATGCGCGGCGAGGAGGGCACGTATTCCGCGCCGTAGCGATCTTTGATCGCCTCGCGGGCGGCAGTCACGGCCTCGGGGGCCATGTCGATGCCGTCGGTACGCATGTATGTAATGTGGCCAGCTTCGTACAAACGCTGGGCAGCATTCATGCACTGGCGCGCACCCATGCCGAATTTGCGGCTGGCTTCCTGCTGTAGCGTCGAGGTCATGAAGGGCGCCGAAGGGTTGCGGCTGGCAGGCTTTGCCTCGACCGAGCGGATGGTCAGGTCGCGGCTCTTGATCGCTTGCACGGCCATTTCAGCAGCGGTCTGGTCGGCCAGATCGAATTTATCCAGCTTCTTGCCCGCGTATTCGGTCAGGCGCGCTTCGAATTCCTGATTGCGGGCGTTGGCCAGCAAGGCTTTGACAGTCCAGTATTCACGGGCCTGAAACGCTTCGATTTCCATCTCGCGCTCAACGATCAGGCGCAGGCATACAGACTGTACACGGCCCGCACTGCGCGCGCCGGGCAGTTTGCGCCACAGAACCGGCGACAGGTTAAAGCCCACCAGATAGTCCAGCGCACGGCGCGCCAGATAGGCGTCCACTAGGGGCTGGTCCACATCGCGGGGGTTTTGCATCGCCTCCGTCACGGCGGATTTGGTGATCGCGTTGAACACCACGCGTTTGACTTCGGTCGACTTTTTGATCGCGCGACGCTTGGTCAGAGTTTCCTGCAAATGCCAGCTGATGGCCTCTCCTTCGCGATCAGGGTCGGTCGCGAGAATGAGCGAGTCGTCGTCCTTCAGCGCGTCTGCGATCGCTTTGACATGTTTACGAGAGTCTGTCCCGACTTCCCATGTCATGGCGAACTGGTCATCGGGATCCACCGAACCGTTCTTAGCTGGCAGGTCGCGGACGTGACCGTAAGAGGCGAGCACAACGTAGTCTTTGCCGAGGTACTTGTTAATGGTCTTGGCTTTGGCCGGGGACTCGACGACGACGACGGGCATGAAGGGCACCTCTTGCGATGGGTTCAGGTGGCGTATGGCGGCGCAACATGTGGGGTGCAAGGGGGGAATGTCAATCTTTGCTGGAAACTCCGGCAAACCTGACTTCTATGATCGCCGCGCAAGCAGGCCGCCGGGTTGGCGCTGAATTTGTCCGTCCAGTTCCAAGTCCACCAGCACGGACGTCACATGATGCGCTGGCTCGGATAGATCGCGGATCAGTTGGTCTTCGGCCAGCGGAGAGGGCCCGAGTCGGCCTAAGATTTCGCGGTGCAGGGCAAAGGTTTGTTCTTTGGTTCTGGTGTCTTTGGCAGGCTCAGGCGGTGGATCGAGCGGCAACTGAGGCTCCTCGCACAAAGGAGAGAGCGCTTCGATGACATCGCTGGCGCTGCGGACCAAGATTGCACCATCTCGGATCAACATATTGCAGCCCGAAGCGCGGGCATCGAATGGGTGTCCTGGAACGGCCAAAACGTCGCGCCCCAAATCTAGTGCATTTCTTGCGGTGATCAGGCTGCCGGATTTTGCAGCGGCTTCGACAACAACTAGTGCGCGGCTCAGGCCTGCGATGATTCTATTGCGGGCGGGGAAATGGCGCGCGGTCGGCGTGGCCCCCATCGGAGCCTCGGACAGGCGAAGGCCTTGGGACGCGATTCCCTGCGCGATCGACGCGTTTTCCTGCGGGTATATAATGTCGACTCCGCCGCCCATAACGGCAATCGTCCCAGAGGTCAGGCTGACTTCGTGCGCGGCGGCGTCAATCCCGCGTGCAAGGCCCGAGACGACCACATATCCCGCCTCGCCAAGTTCCTGCGCCAGTTTGCGCGTCATCCGCAGGCCGAGCGACGATGCGTTGCGTGCGCCCACCAGTGCGATCATCGGACGATTGAGCAACGCCGTTTCGCCGATCGCCCATAGAATCGGGGGCGGATCAGGTAGGTCGGTCAGGCTTTCTGGATAATCCGGTGTGCCATAACAGATCATGCGGGCACCGGCTTTGCGCCCATTGCTCATCTCGGCCAAGGCGACTTCGGGCGGGCAGGGCGAGTAGCTGTCGACCCCAGCGGCTTTGGCGATGTCAGGAAGGGCGTCTATTGCGGCGTCCGCGGACCCGTGCTCCGACATCAGCCGGTAGAAGGTCGCAGTGCCGACTCGGCGCGAGCGCAAGAGGCGAAGCCATGAAACCCGCTCGTCTTCCGTGGTGGGTGGGAGTGGGTGGGGACTGGAAGAGTGAGTAAGTTGGGGCATCATGTCTCCGCCGTCTTGCAGAATCATGAATACCCCACCGAGTCTTAATCAGCAGTTAAGCCTAACGGAAAATGACTTAGACGGCCGATCCGCCGATGGTAAGGCCGCCAATCAGTAGGCTGGGTTGTCCAACGCCGACAGGCACCCACTGGCCTTGTTTGCCGCAGTTCCCCATCCCTGGGTCGAGATGCATGTCGTTTCCGATCCCGCGAATGTTCTGCAACGCTGTTGCCCCATCACCGATTAGCGTCGCACCCTTGATCGGTGCGCCGACGACACCATTGGTGACTCGGTAGGCTTCGGTGCAAGAGAAGACGAACTTGCCGTTGGTGATGTCCACCTGCCCGCCGCCAAAGCCGACAGCGTAGATGCCGTCCTTCATGCTGCTGACCAGATCGGCGGGGGTCGAGTCGCCGCCGAGCATATATGTGTTGGTCATGCGGGGCATGGGGATATGAGCGTGGCTTTCGCGCCGCCCATTGCCAGTGGGTTTGACACCCATCAGCCGCGCATTCTGGCGGTCCTGCATATAGCCAACCAAGATGCCGTCCTCGATCAGAGTGTTCTTACCGCTCGGGGTGCCCTCGTCATCGACTGTAATACTGCCGCGGCGGTCGGGGATGGTGCCATCGTCCAGAACAGTCACACCTTTGGCCGCGACCTGCTGGCCCATGAGGCCCGCAAAGGCGCTGGTGCCTTTGCGATTGAAGTCACCCTCAAGCCCGTGACCCACCGCCTCGTGCAGTAGGATGCCCGGCCAACCCGGCCCAAGGACGATGTCCATGACGCCAGCAGGGGCGGGCACAGCGCTCAGGTTAACAACCGCTACGCGCAACGCTTCGTCTGCGACGGATTTCCAGTGCTGCGGAGTTACGATCGGCGCCAATCCATGGCGGCCACCTCCACCTGCGCTGCCAGATTCGCGGCGTCCGTCCTGTTCGACGATCACACTTATATTCAGGCGCACCATTGGGCGCACGTCGGTCACGCTGTGACCTTCGGGGCGCAGTATTTCGACCTCTTGCAAAGAAGCGGCGAGGCTGGCGGTCACTTGGACCACGCGCTTGTCGGCGGCACGCAAGTACGCGTCGATTTCTTTGAGCAGGTCCACGCGGGTCGCAAAAGCCAACTCTTCGACAGGGTCCATATCGCCATAAAGCTTCAGGTTGGTGCCTTCGGGGGGCAGGGCAAGAGTGCCGCCGCCATCGCCCACAGCAAGCCGAGCGGTTTGGCTGGCGCGAGACAGCGCCCCTTCGGTGATTTCGGTAGAGTGGGCGTAGCCTGCGACTTCGCCGCGCACAGCCCGTAGACCGAATCCCTCGCTTGCGTCATAAGATGCAGTACGCAACCGACCATCGTCGTATGCGACGACTTCAGAGCGACGACGTTCCAGAAACAGCTCTCCGTCGTCTGCTCCGTCAACGGCCCCACGCAGTTGCCCAAGGGCGGTTTCGCGGTCGATGAGGGTCTCGAATGGGCGGAAAGTGTCGGTTGACATGGGTTCTCCTGAAGGTCCGTCTTTGACTTGGATCAAAAAAGCGGCCCTTTGACGCGGTTCGCTATCTTGTTCCGAGTGACAGAATATGGTTTTTGCAGGACTGAACACAATGGATTCCGGGTGAATGCCTGTCAGTCATCCGCAACAACGCGCTTAATGCCGAATAAGATCAGGGTGTAATATGCGACTTCTGACCAAAATGCTGGCCGCTATGGCCCTTATGCTTCCGCTTCCCGCTTTGGCCCAAGACGGGCTCGAGGTGATTGGTAAGCCCCACGATGCGGGCGCTGCTTTCCAAGCGGCAGGGACCGAACTGGCTCGTGACATTCACTGGCTGGACAGCATGATCCTCGTGATCATCACCGCGATCGTTCTGTTCGTTTCGGCGCTGATGGCGTTCATCATCGTCCGCTACAACGAAAAGTCGAACCCTAAACCGGCGACCTTTACGCACAACTCGCCGCTGGAGATCGCTTGGACCATTGTCCCGATCGTTATTCTGGTCTTCATCGGCTCGTTCTCGCTGCCCGTTCTGTTCAAGCAGCAGGAAATCCCCGAGGGCGACATTACTATCAAAGTCACCGGCTACCAGTGGTACTGGGGTTACGAGTATGTTGACGAAGGCTTCGGCTTCGAAAGCTTCATGCTGCCCAAAGAAGACTTGGCAGAGTACGGCTACAACGAAGACGAATACCTGCTGGCCACCGACACCGCAGTTGTCGTGCCTGTAGGTGCCACTGTTGTGATGCAAGTCACCGGCGCAGACGTGATCCACAGCTGGACCATCCCCGCCTTCGGCGTAAAGCAAGACGCGGTACCCGGCCGCCTGGCAGAACTGTGGTTCGCAGCAGAGCGTGAAGGTGTTTACTTCGGCCAGTGCTCGGAACTCTGCGGCAAAGACCACGCCTACATGCCCATTACTGTAAAAGTTGTCAGCGAAGAGGCCTACCAGCAGTGGCTGGCTGGCGCGAAAGAAGAGTTCGCAGGCATCCCGCAGGCCTATCAGGTCGCTTCGGCGCAGTAACGCACCCAACTTTAGGCCCGCCCCGATAACGTTCCGCGTGGACGGTCGGGGCGGGCCTTCACCCAAATAGACCCTTAGCCATCGAGACGGATCCGCCATGAGCGATACCAGCTTTGACAGCAGCCAGACCACCGAGGCCAGCTTTGGCGATTACTTCGCCCTTCTGAAGCCACGCGTGATGTCCCTCGTCGTCTTTACGGCGTTGGTGGGTTTGCTTGTTGCCCCCGGTTCAGTTCACCCGATCGAAGGTTTTGCGGCGATTCTGTTCATCGCATTGGGCGGAGGCGCATCTGGCGCACTGAACATGTGGTACGACGCTGACATCGACCGCATCATGAAGCGGACCCAAAAGCGTCCGATCCCCGCAGGCAAAGTCACCCGTGACGAGGCTTTCGCCATCGGTATCGCGCTTTCCTGCCTTTCGGTCATCATGCTGGGCCTTGCGTCGAACCTCGTCGCGGCTGGCCTGCTGGCCTTTACCATTTTCTTCTACGTCGTGATCTATACCATGTGGCTCAAGCGCTCGACTCCGCAGAACATCGTGATCGGTGGTGCGGCGGGCGCATTCCCTCCGATGATCGGATGGGCCGTCTCCACGGGTGGTATCTCGATCGAATCGATCATGATGTTCGCGATCACCTTCTTCTGGACCCCGCCCCACTTCTGGGCGCTGGCGCTGTTCATGAAGTCCGACTACTCGGATGCGAAAGTGCCGATGCTGACCGTCACCCATGGTCGCCGCAACACGCGCATTCAGATCTTTGCCTACACCGTTCTGCTGGCAGCCCTGTCGGTTGGCATGTCCTTCACTGCACTGAATGGCCCTGTCTTCCTCGCGACCGCTGTTGTGCTGAACCTGCTGTTCATCAAGGGCGCGTGGACCATCCTGCGCCGGAACGAGGAGCAGGCCGAAGGCGACAACTACGCTGCGGAGCGCAGCTTCTTCAAACTTTCGCTGCTCTACCTGTTCCTGCTGTTCACTGCGATTCTAGCAGATGCTGTGCTGGTGCGCATGGGCATCAGCCTTGGGGGCTGGGTATGAGCAATTTCCGTCCCGACCATGAACTTCACCAGCGTCGCCGCGGCCGGAACTTCGGTCTGCTTGCGGTCCTGATCGGGTTCGTTGCGCTGGTGTTCCTGTTGACTGTGGTCAAGGTGCAGAACGGCGGCAAAGTCGAAGCGTTCGATCACACCGCCCGTCCGTCACTGACCACTCCGGAAGGAGGACAATGATGGAAGGCAAAAAGAGAACAGTCGTACAACTGGTTTCGGTCGTTCTGGTCATGGGCGCGCTCGCTTGGGCGGCTGTTCCCCTCTATGACCTTTTCTGCCGTGTCACCGGTTTTGGCGGCGAGACCCAGGTTGCGAGCTCGGAGTCCGAAACGATTCTGGATCAGACCATCAAGATCAAGTTCGATGCTTCCAAAGAGCGCGGCATGCCATGGGAATTCAAACCCATGCAGCGCGAGATGGAGCTGCGCATCGGCGAAAGCGGCCTCGCCTTCTACGAGGCCTATAACCCAACCGATCACGTTGTGGCAGGCACCGCCAGCTACAATGTCGCGCCCTTTGCGGCGGGCGGGTACTTTGTAAAGATTGCTTGCTTCTGCTTCACCGAGCAGGTGCTACAGCCAGGAGAGCGGGTCGAGATGCCCGTGACCTTCTATGTCGACCCCGAGATTGTAGATGACCCCGAGGCGAAATACGCCAAGCACATCACACTCTCGTATACCTTCCACGAGATGGATCTTGCCGATACTGATTATCAGGCGGCACTCGAGACCGAAAAAACAACAGAAATTAACTAAGCCTTCCAACGAGGGACCTTCAATGGCGCACGCAAAAAACCACGACTACCACGTTCTGCCCCCATCCATTTGGCCTTTCCTTGGCTCGATTGCCGGCTTTGTCATGCTGTTCGGCGCGGTCCTTTGGATGAAGGAAAGCGGCCCGTGGATGTTCCTCATCGGCTTCGTTGGCGTTCTCTACGTCATGTTCGGCTGGTGGTCGGACACCATTTCCGAAAACCAGGCGGGCGACCACACTCCCGTTGTTCAGATTGGTCTGCGCTACGGCTTCATCCTGTTCATCATGTCCGAAGTCATGTTCTTTGCGGCATGGTTCTGGTCGTTCTTCAAGCACGCGCTGTACCCCATGCCTGCGGTCGGCGGCGTTTGGCCCCCCGAAGGCATCGAGACCTTTGATCCCTGGCACCTACCCCTGATCAACACCCTGATCTTGCTGTGCTCGGGTGCAGCGGCGACTTGGGCGCACCACGCTCTGGTTCACGAGAACAACCGCAAAGACATCAAGTCGGGCCTGCTGCTGGCCGTCGTCCTTGGCCTGATCTTCAGCGTGTTCCAGGCATACGAATACAGCCACGCGTCCTTCGGCTTTGCTGGCAACATCTACGGCGCGAACTTCTTCATGGCGACCGGCTTCCACGGCTTCCACGTGATCGTCGGCACGATCTTCCTGTTCATCTGCTACCTGCGCACCGTGCGCGGTCACTTCACCCCCGAAAACCACATCGGCTTCGAAGCAGCAGCTTGGTACTGGCACTTCGTCGACGTTGTATGGCTGTTCCTGTTCGCAGCTGTTTACATCTGGGGCGGCTAACCGCCATCGCACCAGTTGTCGGTTGAAATTCCAGCCGCATTGAATATCACAGCAAGGTGCGCAAACTGCGCACCTTGTTTTCGTTTGAAAGGCCTGAAATGCGTCGCTCTTTACTCCTGATCGTGGTCGGCATCGCTGTTGCGGCTGTCCTGCTCGGGCTTGGCAAGTGGCAGGTGGAGCGTCTGGCATGGAAAACCCAGATTCTCGCCGATATCGAAGCGCACATTTCCCAAGAGCCCGTCGCCGTTCCGACCGATCCCGACCCTGTCGCTGATCGCTACCTGCCCGTCATTGCGAGCGGCACCGTCACGACCGATGAGCTGCACGTATTGGCCTCGGCGCGGGGGCAGGGGGCTGGCTACCGTATCATCACCGCGTTCGAGACCGAGGATGGCCGCCGCCTGATGCTGGATCGGGGGTTCGTCGCCATCAATGCCAAGGACGACACCCGTCCCGAACACGATGCAACCATCATCGGCAACCTGCATTGGCCGGACGAGCGTACAGGCTCCACTCCTGAAAATGACCTTGCAAACAACGACTGGTTCTCGCGCGACATCCCGCAGATGGCGCAGGCGCTGGATGCCGAGCCGATCCTGATCGTCGTCCGCGACACCGACTATCCCGAACCGCGTGTGACCCCCTGGCCGGTGGACACCGCGGGCATTCCGAACAATCACCTTGAATACGCCGTAACGTGGTTCAGTTTCGCCGCGATCTGGATTATCGGCATTGCATACCTCCTGTGGCGCGACCGCAGGGCAAAAGATGAAAGGCCCGAATGATGCAATACATCTCGACCCGAGGCTCTGCGCCGACGCTGACCTTTGACGAGGCGATGCTGACTGGCCTCGCACGTGACGGTGGTCTCTATGTTCCCGCCGAGATCCCCACCATGACGGCCGAAGACATCGCCGCGCTGGCTGGCCTGCCCTACGAGGAAGTCGCTTTCCGCGTGATGCGTCCTTATCTGGGAACGTCATTCAACGACGACGAATTCCGTGGGATCATCGAACGGGCCTATGCTGGTTTCGGCCACGACGCTCGCGCGCCGCTCAAGCAACTCGCACCCGGTCACTTCCTCTGTGAACTGTTCCATGGGCCGACCTTGGCGTTCAAAGACTTCGCCATGCAGCTCATCGGTCAGCTGTTCGAGTTCGAGCTCAAGCGCCGCGACAGCCGCGTGACCATCGTGGGCGCGACCTCGGGTGATACCGGCTCCGCCGCGATCGAAGCGTTCCGTGGTCTGGACGCAGTGGACGTGTTCATCCTGTTCCCCCACGGCCGCGTGTCTGAAGTCCAGCGTCGTCAGATGACTACCCCGTCTGAAGACAACGTGCACGCGCTGGCGCTGGACGGTCACTTCGACGACTGTCAGGCGCGCGTCAAAGATATGTTCAACGACTTCGAGTTCCGCGACGGCGTTAAGCTGGCGGGCGTGAACAGCATCAACTGGGCCCGTGTTCTGGCGCAAGTCGTCTACTACTTCACCTCGGCGGTTGCTCTGGGTGCACCTTATCGCAAGGTCAGCTTCACCGTACCGACCGGCAACTTTGGCGATATCTTCGCGGGCTACATCGCAAAGCGCATGGGCCTGCCGATTGATCGTCTGGTCGTCGCGACCAACCAGAACGACATCCTGCACCGCTGCCTGTCGACGTCCGAATACATGGTCGACGGCGTTATCCCCTCGATCAGCCCGTCGATGGACATTCAGGTCTCGTCGAACTTTGAGCGCGCGCTGTTCGATGCCTATGGCCGCGACGGAACGGCCGTTGCGCAACTGATGGACGAACTCAAAGCAGGCGGCTTCAAGGTTAGCCAAGGTGCCTTGCAGGCTCTGCGAGAGAACTTCGACAGCGGCCGTTGTTCCGAAGAGGAAACGCTGGCGACCATCACCCGCACACTCAAGGATTCGGCTGAACTCTTGTGCCCCCACAGTGCGGTTGGCGTGCATGTTGCAGAACAACAGCTTGGCGATAGCCCGATGGTCACTCTTGCAACCGCGCACCCCGCGAAATTCCCCGATGCGGTCGAGAATGCCACAGGTGTGCGTCCAGGGCTTCCCCCGCGGATGGCTGACCTGTATGAGCGTTCGGAACGCGTGACCCGTGTCGAGAATGACCTCTTGGCGCTTGAAACTCTAATTAAGGATCGGATCCACCTTTGACCGTTCAGACCCATACCCTTTCCAATGGCTTCCGTGTTGTGACGGAGCACATGCCCGGCCTCGAATCCGCTGCGATCGGGATCTGGGTCGGTGCAGGTGCGCGCCACGAAAGGGTAGAACAGAACGGCATTGCCCACTTCCTTGAACACATGGCCTTCAAAGGCACCAAGCGTCGCTCTGCGCTGGAGATCGCCGAAGTGATCGAGGATGTGGGCGGGTATATCAACGCCTACACCTCGCGAGAGGTGACGGCCTATTACGCCCGCGTATTGGCAAATGACGTGCCACTGGCGCTGGACGTGATTGCGGACATTCTGCTGAACCCGACCTTTGATGAGAACGAGATCGAGGTCGAGCGCGGGGTGATCTTGCAAGAGATCGGTCAGGCGCTGGATACGCCCGACGACGTGATCTTTGACTGGCTGCAAGAAGAGGCCTACCCGAACCAGCCCCTTGGCCGCACGATCCTTGGCCCGTCCGAGCGTGTGCGCCACTTTAGCCGCGAGGATCTGTCGGGCTTTGTCGAGGAACACTATGGCCCCGGTCAGATGATTCTATCGGCTGCTGGCGCTGTCGACCACGACGCCATCGTGCGCGAGGCGGAAAAGCTGTTCGGTCACCTAAAGCCGGGCGCGGCGCAGCACGAGGATGCTGCGGCATTCCAAGGTGGCGAGCGCCGCGAAGTCAAAAAGCTGGAGCAGGCGCATTTTACGCTGGCCTTCGAAAGCCCCGGCTACCGTGCGGATGATTTCTTTACCGGTCAGATCTACGCGAACGCGCTGGGGGGCGGCATGTCCTCTCGTCTATTCCAAGAAATTCGCGAACACCGTGGCTTGTGCTACACGATCTTCAGCCAAGCGGGTGCGTACTCGGACACAGGTCTGATTACGGTTTACGCTGGCACCAGCGCCGAGCAACTGGGTGAATTGGCCGAAGTTACCATCGACGAAATGCGCCGCATCAACGACGATCTGCGTATCGCCGAGATTGATCGCGCCCGTGCCCAGATGAAGGCAGGCATGCTCATGGGCCTTGAAAGTCCATCGAACCGTGCTGAACGTTTGGCCAGAATGGTGTCGATCTGGGGCCGCGTGCCCGATTTGTCGGAAACCGTTGCGAAAATCGACTCGGTTACTCTTGAAAACGTTCGGGATTTCGGAATCAATCTTGCCACCCATGCGCCATCTGCAATGGCGCTCTACGGACCCGTGGACAAGGCACCCTTCCTGGCCGCGTTGAAAGAGAGACTGGCTGGATAAATGCTGCTAAACAAACGGAAGTTTCGCCTGGAGACAGAGCGCATGACCCTGCGCCTTCCTCTACATGGCGACTACCGTGCGTGGAGCAGTCTACGGTTTTCCTGCCGCGAGTTCCTGACCCCATGGGAACCCACTTGGGCCGATGATCACCTGAGCCGCAAAGCCTTTACCAATCGGGTGTATTGGGCCAACCGGTCGATGTCTCAGGGAACGGCGCTACCGCTGTTTTTGATCCGGCGGTCGGACGACATGCTGTTGGGGGCGATCACACTGGACAACGTGCGCCGCGGGCCTGCGCAAATGGGCACCATCGGCTATTGGATCGGCGAACCCTTTGCGCGTCAGGGCTACATGACCGAGGCGATTGCTTCGGTCGTCCATCATGCTTTTACCCGCATGGACCTGAGCCGGATCGAGGCCGCATGCCTGCCGGAAAACAAGCCCTCTCATGGCGTGCTCGAAAAGTGTGGCTTCAAATACGAGGGCGTCGCGCAATCCTACCTGCAAATCGACGGGCGTTGGCGTAATCATGTGCTGTTTGCGGCGCTGCGCCATGATCGCAGGGGCAAGACCGCCTAGTTGACCGATCCGTGAAGACCGGATCACGGCTGACCTGTGCTAGCCTTCGGGCAGAACAGGGGGATCACGCATGGTATTTCGTTTCATCACCGCTTTTCTGATGCTCGTCGCGGGGGCCGCCAATGCCCAAGACCGAAGGCCCAGTCATTGCATTGCATTGGCTGATAGCACCCCGGGCCTAGAGTACGTTCAACTCGCCAGCTTCTCTGAGCCGCTAGAGGACGAGTACACCGTGCGCATCCGCTATCTTGATCATGCGATGTTCCTGATCGGGACCTATGGTGGGCTGACAGCCGTCACAGATTACGCGGGTTATCTAGGGCAGGGGGATTTTACCCCTGACGTTGCTACGATGAACAACGCTCACGGCACCCACTGGACCAGATTTCCCGATCCGGACATTGATCATGTGTTGCAAGGTTGGCCGGATGATGAGGGCAATCCCGCCGTGCACTACCTTGATCTTGGCGAGATGCTTGTGCGGAACGTGACCACTGACAACCGGCGCGGCATGGGGTCCGCGGGCGAGAACGGCAACTCTATCTTCATTTTTGAAGTTGGCGGCCTGTGCATAGGCCATATGGGACACCTGCATCACGAACCTTCGCCCGCGCAATATGCTGCGATGGGGCGGCTTGACGTGACGATGGTCGCAGTCGATGGGGGGATGACTTTGGACCACGCATCGGTAGTGCGGGTCATGCAGCGGCTGAAATCCTCGATCATCATTCCGATGCATTGGTTCGGCCAGCTAACCTTGGAGCAGTTCATCGCCCGCATGGAGCAGGACTTTGCCATCCAGCGCACGGGCGAGTCGCAGATCGACGTCTCCCTGCGGAATTTACCCGCGCGCCCGACAGTTGTGGTGCTTGATCCTCGTCCGATTTCGGCTCAAGACTTGGGCGCTGAATAGGAGAGCCCATGACCCCCGTGACTTCGATCGAAGGCGCCCTGCGGGACGCCTTGCCTGCCGCTGCATTCCGCGAACTCGAACCTCGGTATTTGGAAGAACCCCGTGGCCGCTACAAAGGGCAGGGCGGCCTTCTCATCGCACCGGCCAACACCGAAGAGGTATCGCTCGCGGTGAAATTTGCCCACGCAGCGGGTGTTCCGGTCGTCCCCTATGGAGGAGGCACCGGCTTGGTCGGTGGGCAGATCGCGCAGGACGGAATCGAGCCGCTGATTATTTCGCTTGAACGGATGAATGCGGTGCGTGCGATCTACCCCGAGGAAAACGTTCTGGTGGCCGAAGCGGGCTGTATTCTGCAAGACTTGCACACGGCTGTCGAAAAAGAGGACCGGCTGTTTCCGTTGTCGATTGCAGCCAAAGGCTCGGCGCGGATCGGGGGAAATCTGGCAACGAACGCGGGCGGTCTGAATGTGCTGCGCTACGGAAATGCGCGCGACTTGTGCCTTGGGCTAGAGGTCGTCATGCCGAACGGAGATGTTTGGAACGGCTTGACCCGTCTGCGCAAGGACAACACAGGATATGATCTACGCAACCTGATGATCGGATCAGAAGGCTCGCTCGGGATCATCACCGCCGCCGCGTTGAAGCTGTTCCCAATTCCTGCCAGCGAAGGGACCGCTCTGTTCGTCGTGCCCTCGCCCGAGGCGGCGACCGAACTGCTCGCAATGGCCCGCAGTCACATGGCCGAGGGAATCAGCGCCTTTGAAATCATGCACCGTCAGGGCTGGGAGTTCTTGCAGGAAACCATGCCTGAATTGCGTCTGCCCTATGACGAAGCGCCGGAATGGAGCGTTCTGACCGACGTGGGCCTTGCCAAAGGTTTGGACCCAGCCGAGGCGCTAGAGACCCTATTTGCCGAAGCCTTCGAAGCGGGGATCGTCACCGACGGCCTGATTGCACAGTCCGAGCAACAGCGCACAGACCTGTGGAACATCCGCGAGAATATCCCCGAGGGGAATCGCCGGATCGGTTCAATCAGCAGCCACGATATTTCTGTCCCGATCAGCCGAATCCCCGAATTTATCCGCGAAGGGAATGCAGCTATGGCGGCGCTCGGGGATGTTCGGGTGAATTGCTTTGGGCACCTTGGGGACGGCAACTTGCACTACAACGTCTTCCCCGCTGCCGGAAAATCCCGCGCGGATTACGAAGACCTGCGCCCTGCGGTGAAAAGCGGTGTGCATGATCTGGTCCATGCCTACAACGGTTCGGTCAGTGCTGAGCATGGTGTTGGCCGCCTGAAAGTCAGCGATCTGGAGAAATACAGCGATCCGGTCAAGCTGGCGGCTCTGCGCGCGATCAAACAGGCGCTGGACCCCAAGGGCATCATGAATCCCGGAGTGATTCTGCGCGCTTAGCCCGCGTGGCAGGCGGCGGCTTGGGTGACCAAGCCGTCCGCGCCGAAATAGAGCGTCTCTGCCGCCAGAACGCCGCGATGGTTTTCGTAAGAGATCACCATCATCCTGTGCCCCGCAAACACATCTCGGACGGTGAAATGCAGGTCGGGCTGCTGATCCAGCGCGGCCTGCCAATAGGCGCGCAGGGCGTCATGCCCGCGCACCTCTCCGTTGCCGACCAGAGCCACCGCCTTTTTCGACCGGAAGACAATATCGGGACTGTAGTGGGCCATTATCCGGTCCAGATCGTGGCTGTTCCAGCCTGCTTCCCAGTCAGCAGCGAACTCTGCGGCAGATGTCATTTTCAGTCCCCTTCGAAGGAGCAGAGCGCGTGGACGTCAATGTCCATAGCCTCCAGCCGTTTGCGGCCCCCCAGATCGGGCAGGTCCACGACAAACGCACAGCCTGCGATCTGGCCACCAAGCCGTTCGACCAGTTTGATCCCCGCTTCGGCGGTGCCGCCAGTGGCCAGCAGGTCATCCACGATCAGAACGTTCTGACCGGGCGCGATGGCGTCGTCATGCACCTCGACCACGGCCTCGCCGTATTCAAGCGTGTATGCTTCGGAGATCACGGTGCCAGGCAGTTTGCCCTTTTTGCGAACAGGCACGAAACCGGTCCCCAGCTGGTGCGCGACGGCACCGCCAAGGATAAATCCGCGTGCCTCTAGGCCCACGACCACATCAATCCGCTCGCCCGCATAGGGGTGCAGCAGTTGGTCGATCGCCATGCGAAAGCCCCGCGGATTGCTGAACAGGGTGGTCACGTCGCGGAACATGATGCCCGGTTTGGGAAAATCGACGATGGTGCGGATGTAGTCTTGGACCTGTGTCATGGGGTGCCTTTCAGGACGCGGCCAGCGACCGCGTCGAGTTTCTTCAAAAGTTCGGCGTCCCGTTTATCAGGCGCGGTCATGATGGCAAACTCTAACGCGCGGTCACATTCGTGGGGGCAGGGCGCCCGCTCGCGGTCGATCAGATCGGGCAGGGCGCGGATTGTGTCACGGGCCTTTTCGCCATTGCCTTGTAGGGTTTTGATGATGTCGGTCACGCTGACTTCGCCGTGGTCGGGGTGCCAGCTGTCATAGTCGGTGACCATCGCGACCGAGGCGTAGCAGATCTCTGCCTCTCGGGCCAAAGCGGCCTCGGGCATGTTGGTCATGCCGATCACGTCGCAGCCCCAGACCTCTCGGTACAGCTTTGATTCGCCCAAGGTGCTGAACTGCGGTCCCTCCATCGCCAGATAGGTGCCGCCGCGATGAACGCGGGCACCGGCGGTTGCGGCGGCTTCGGCAAGGATATCGGTCAGGCGGGGGCAGGTCGGATGCGCAAGGCTGACATGGGCGACGCAGCCCGTCCCGAAGAAAGATTTGTCGCGGCCACGCGTGCGGTCGATGTACTGATCCACGATGACGAAATCGCCGGGGGCCATTTCTTCGCGGAAGCTGCCAGTGGCGGACAGGCTGATGATATCCGTCACCCCGATGCGTTTCAGCGCATCTATGTTCGCGCGGTAGGGCACGGTCGAAGGGCTATGGACGTGCCCACGCCCGTGGCGGGGCAGGAACGCCATCTTTAGCCCGTCCAGCACTCCAGTCATGATCTGGTCAGACGGCGCGCCCCATGGCGTTTCGACACTGACCCATTTGGCATCCTCTAGCCCGTCGATGTCATAGAGGCCGCTGCCCCCGATAATCCCGATCATGGTGTCCATGCCGCCCTCCGTCTGATGCAGTCCATGTATGGATACGCGGGCAGGGCGGACTTGGGAATGCGGCAGGCGACTCAGTCGTCGGGGCGGGTCAGGCTAAAGACCTCTTTGATCACCCCGTAGTCACGATAGCCTAGACGGGTCAAAGGCTGGTAGCGCGTCACATCAAAGCGACCGTCTACGATGCAGTCGTCCCGCATGTGGATGCCCGTGACTTCGCCAAATACGGCGAAGTTCGACTCACCCTCCAGCTGGATGATCTGGGTCAGTTTGCATTCCAGCGCGGCTGGAGCATTGGCGACACGCGACGCGGCGATGGTGTCGCACGCTGCTTTGTCGATTCCCGCCAGTTCAAACTCATCGACATCGCGGTCCACCATGGCAGAGGATTTGTTCATCACGTCCCGCGCGGCGTATTCCACGATGTTCACACAAAACACGCCCGTTTCGCGGATGTTCGACACGCTGTCCTTGGTGTCGCCACGATCCGGCTTCGAAGAGGTCGAGGCAAACATGACCTGCGGCGGCACATAAGCAACCGCGTTAAAAAACGAATATGGGGCCAAGTTGTCCCGCCCGTCCGCATCACGGGTTGAGATCCAGCCAATGGGCCGTGGGGTGACGATGGCGTTGAACGGATTGTGTGGCAGACCGTGGCCTTCGCTGGGGCGATAGAACATGTTTTGCTCCTATGTGATTGATACACAAGTAGTGTCGTGATACCCGCCATGCCACTCGAAAGATCGGAGGTCAGGTGTTCGAGATTGCGCAAGAACAGCCAGAGGACATGTGGGAGGTCGAAGCCCTGTACGATCTGTGCTTTGCCCCCGGTCGCGAGGCTCTGTCGTCCTACCGATTGCGGGACGGGGTTGATCGTGTGCCCGAACTTAGCCTGACAGCGCGTGACCCTGATAAAATTTTGGCCGGAGCCATCCGGTTCTGGCCTGTGCTGGTCGGTGACAGTCCGGCCTTGCTCTTGGGGCCCATCGCTGTGCACCCCACGCGGCAGGGCGAAGGGTTGGGGGGCATCCTGATGCAAGCCTCGCTCAGCCGGACTGCCGAACTGGGGTGGCCGCGCGTGATGTTGGTGGGCGATTATCCCTATTACAGCCGCTTCGGGTTCGAGAAACTGACTGGCGTAGAGATGCCGCCGCCTACGAACCCGGATCGTGTCCTGGGTGTTGGGGATTGGCAGGGCATCCAAGGCGATGTGCACAAGTGGGAAGGCCCCGCTGATTGATATGACCAAAGCAAAAGGGCGCTCCGGTTGGGGCGCCCTTCGCTAGTCCGTAGTTTGCTGTGGCCTTAGTTGGCAGAAGGGATCGCGGCTTTGGCCAGATACTCCATCACTGCGGGCCTTACACTTTGGACGCCAGATTCGCGGGCCTGACAGATTACTTGATACAGCTCTTCGAGGTTGGTGCGGCGCAGCAGATGCTTGACCGGTCCGATTGAGGCGGGTCGCATGGACAAGCTTGGCAAACCAATGGCCGCGAGGCACAGCGCCTCGATCGGGCGGCCGGCGTCTTCACCGCAGAAAGACAGCGGCGTTCCTGTGGTCCGGCAGCGGCTCACGATCCCTTCGAGGAACGAAAGGAAGCTGACGTTCAGCGTGTCATAGCGGCGGCGCACGCGCTCATTTTCGCGGTCGGCGGCAAAGAAGAACTGCTTCAGATCGTTCCCGCCGATAGAGACAAAATCCACCTGCTCAAAGAAGGCCTGCGGCGCAAAGGCCAGCGAGGGTGTTTCAAGCATGGTGCCGATTTTCAGTTCGGATGGCAGGACGTGTCCCAAACGCTCTTCGCGGGCCATGGCTTTGTCTATTTCCTGACGCGCGACGGTGAACTCGTCCATCTGGGCAATGAAAGGAAACATCACAGAGAGCGGGCGACCATTCGCGGCGCGGATCAGCGCCTGCAACTGCATCCGCAAGACACCCGGTTTGTCCAAGCCCACGCGAATCGCACGCCAGCCCAGGGCTGGGTTCGGCTCGTCATTAGGCTTCATGTAGGGCAGGACCTTGTCCGACCCGATATCGAGTGTACGGAACACCACGGGCTGCCCGTCAGCAGCGTCCAGCACGCGGCCATACAGAGCCGAAAGCTCGGCCCGCTTGGGCATTTTGTTCCGAACGAGGAACTGGAGTTCTGTGCGGAACAGGCCGACGCCTTCGGCGCCCGATGTGGGCAAAGAAGGTAGATCGGCCATCAGACCTGCGTTCATGGTTAGCGCGATTCGGCGACCACACAGGGTTTCCGCGGGTAGGTCACGGATTGAGGCGTAACGCTCTTGGGCTTGCGCTTGCATGGCCATCTGATCGCGGAACGCTTTGACCACGTTTTCGTCGGGACGCAGGTGAACCACACCTTGATCGCCATCAAGCAGCACGTGGTTGCCGTTTAGCGCTTCGGTGGTGATGTTGCTGGCGTGGACCACAAGGGGAATTGCCAGTGCGCGGGCCACGATGGCGGCATGGCTGCCAACAGAACCTTCTTCGAGGATCACACCTTTGAGTCGGCGACCGTAATCCAACAGCTCGGCTGGGCCGATGTTGCGGGCCACGAGGATCGGATCATCGGGCATCTCGGCGCCGGTGTCGCTGCCTTGGCCGGTCAAAATGCGCAGCAGGCGGTTCGACAGATCGTCCAGATCGTTCAGACGTTCGCGCAGATAGGCGTCGGTGGAACGCGCCATGCGAGAGCGTGCAATGGACTGCTCTTTTTCCACGGCGGCTTCGGCAGAGAGGCCACGCGAAATGTCCTCTTCCATGCGGCGGAGCCAGCCTTTGGAATTGGCGAACATCTTGTAGGCTTCGAGAACCTGAACATGGTCCGCATCCCCGCCTTCGGCCACGGACAGCATTTGATCCACGGAAACGCGCAGGTCATCGACGGCTTTGCGAAGACGTTCGGTCTCGGCCTGAGGGTCTTCGGCGACGGGGTTCGTGACCACGACCCGCGGCTCGTGCAGCCAGATGTGGCCCTCGGCGGTGCCCTCTTGGCCCACAGTGCCGCGGAACAGAACGGGCTGCTGGTGCAGTGCCTTCAGCGCAGCGCCATCGCCAACAAAGGCACCGAGTTCCGCCATTTCGGCCAGAACCATCGCCACGACTTCCAGCGCGTACACTTCGTCTGACGAGAATTCGCGCGCCTCTTTGGACTGTACGACCAAAACACCCAACGTCTCGCCAAGTCGCTGAATCGGCACACCAAGGAAAGAGGAATACGCCTCTTCGCCAGTTTCCGGCATATAGCGGAAGCCGCGCTCGGATGGGGCGTTGGCGGTGTTGACGATTTGGGTGGTTTTCGCGACGCGGCCCACCAGACCCTCGCCCAAACGCAGACGGGTTTGGTGCACCGACTCGGCCTTCAGACCCTCGGTTGCGCAGAGTTCGAGCGTGTCATCATCGCGAAACAGATAGATCGAGCACACCTCGGTCAGCATAGAGCTGGCAATGAGGTGCGTGATCTTGTCCAACCGCTCCTGACCCGCGCCGCCTTCGGCGAGCGTGTCACGCAGTCGGACAAGAAGCTTTCTGCTTTCGCTTTCGGTTCCGTCGGGCATGGTGCCCCTTAGGCTGATTTCTCCAGTTCAAAGGCATCATGCAGTGCCTGAACCGCGAGTTCCATGTATTTCCGGTCGATCAAAACGGAAATCTTGATTTCCGAAGTGGCAATAACCTTGATGTTGATGCCTTCGTTCGACAGCACCTTGAACATCTTGGCTGCAACGCCGGGCTGGCTGCGCATGCCGATGCCAACGACCGAGATCTTTGCGACATTGGTGTCAGCGATGATCTCTTCGAAGCCGATGGTTCCGGCTTCTTTGGCGTCGTTCAGCGCCTTTTCTGCGCGGGCCACCTGATCGGTGGGGCAGCTAAAGGTCATGTCGGTGGTGCCCTCGTCCGAGATGTTCTGGACGATCATATCCACGTTGATGCCCGCGTCGGCCAAGGGGCCGAAGATAGAGGCCGCGATGCCCGGACGGTCTTCGACCGATACGAGGGTCATTTTCGCTTCGTCGCGGCTGTATGCGACACCGGAGACAACTTTATCTTCCATGATTTCCTCCTCATCGCAGACCAGCGTACCGGCCTCGTCTGACGGTTCTTCAAAGCTGGAAAGGACGCGCAATTTTACATTATAGCGCATGGCCAATTCGACCGAACGGGTTTGCAGCACCTTGGCGCCAAGGCTGGCGAGTTCGAGCATTTCTTCGAACGCGATCTTGTCCAGCTTGCGGGCATTGTCGCTGATGCGGGGGTCGGTGGTGTAGACCCCGTCCACGTCAGTATAGATGTCGCAACGCTCGGCGTCGAACGCAGCCGCAAAGGCCACAGCGGTGGTGTCCGAGCCGCCACGGCCCAAAGTGGTGATGCGGCCTTCGGGGCTGATCCCTTGGAAGCCAGCGACCACGGCCACACGCATGCCTTCGCCGAATTTGTCCATCAGGTTGTCGGTGGGGATCTCTTCGATCCGGGCCTGACCATGCGCCGAAGTGGTCTTCAGCGGAACTTGCCAGCCCTGCCAGCTGCGCGCGGGCACATCCATTTCCTGCAAAGTCAGGGCCATCAGGCCAGCGGTGACATTCTCGCCCGAGCTGACAACGGCGTCGTATTCGCGCGCGTCATAAAGCGGCGAGGTTTCGTTAACCCAGCCGACCAGCTCGTTTGTTTTGCCCGACATGGCGCTAACGATGACAATGACATCATAGCCCTTGGCCACTTCCAGACCCACGCGTTTCGCAGCGCGGCGGATTCGGTCAAGGTTTGCGACGGACGTCCCGCCGAATTTCATCACGAGGATAGGCATGAGAACCCCCCTGTCACCTAAAGTCCGCCCGCGTTTACGCGCAGACCGTCGGCTTCGCAAGGGTCAGAAGGGGTGTTCGCGGCCGTCCCAAGTCAGAAACTTGCCTGTCGTGTCCATGCTTAGGGCCTCAAATTGCGCGGCAAGGCCTTGGGCCGACTCGGAAACATTAATGTCGGCTGCTGCGCCCCCCATATCGGTCTGCACCCAGCCGGGGTGATAAATGCCCACTGCAATTCCGACAGAGCGTAAATCGGTGGCTAGATTGCGCCCGAGGTTCAGCGCGGCCGCCTTGGACGCACGGTAGATGTAGCTGCCCCCCGGCGCGCGTGTGTGAGAGGCCATTTGGGACGAGATGATCGCGATCTTTGGCGCTTTGGCCAGTCGCAGATTCGGGAGCAGGGATTGGACTGTCAGAAACACGCCCGTGACGTTCACCGCGAAAGTTTGTGCCCACATGTCGGCGGGGTAGCCGGTGTCCAGCGACTCGGCAGTGTCAAAGTAAACGCCCGCATTGCAGACCAGCAGATCGATGGGCTTGCCATCCAGATGCGCGGCAAGGGCGGCGTGACTGGTGGGGTCCGTAACCTCGAGCGGCAGGTGATCCGATCCGCTGCGGGCTGTGCCGATCACCGAAGCGCCTTGGGATTGGTAGAGAGTGTAGAGCTCGTGGCCAATGCCGCGGTTTGCGCCGGTAATCAGGACTGTCATCAACTGGTCTTTCGTGTCGGGGTAAAGGGCAGGGGGGCCACAGGCACGTCGTCTTCGATCAACTTCTTGACGTCTTCGGGTTTGGCTTCGCCATAAATCGCCCGTTCGGGGGCGTCGCCCAAATGCTGCGCGCGGGCCTCGGTGGCGAAATTGCCGCCCACATAGGTCGCATTCTTCTCGATATGCTTGCGCATCTCGGTCAGCATTTTTTCGGTATCGCTGTTTTCGGTTAGCTTGGGCGCTGGGGATTCTGCGGGGTCAGATGCAGGTTCAGCTTTTGGCGCAACCGAAGCTTTGTCCGATGTGGAAACGCGCGGGGCCATGATGGCTTTCTCGACCTTGGTGCCGCCACAAATCGCACAGGACACCATGCCCGCCGCAGCGAGCTTGTCATAGGCACTGCTGGACTGAAACCAGCTATCAAATCTGTGCCCTTCGGCGCATTTTAGGTCGTAGCGGATCATCTGGGCTCCTCGGGCGCAGTGCTCCGAAAATATTGGTCTTTGCGACAAATGCAATATCCTCGCCGATCGTGTGACTGGACAAGCATGTGCGACACGCTATCTGCCCACCAACTCAAAGCAGCTTTTTCGCGAAAATATCTTTTCCGCATTAAGCGGGAAACTTTTTTCTCATCTTCGCGTATTGGTGGTGAAGGCGCTTGGTCTAGGAGGAATTCTAAATGTCTGGCAAGAAACGTCTCGCGCTTGTTTTCGCATTGTGTGCCGCGCCGGTTTGGGCGGGAATGGGCGATTTTGCGTTCACCTCGATCGAGGGGAAGCCCATGAACACCGCAGAGTGGGAAGGTCGCCCGGTGCTCGTTGTTAATACAGCCTCGCGTTGCGGGTTCACTCCGCAATATGACGATTTACAAACTCTGCACGAACGCTATGGCGACAAGGGCCTCGTCGTTCTGGCGGTTCCCTCAGATGATTTCCGTCAGGAGCTGGACAGCGCCGAGGCGGTGAAGGATTTCTGCGCCGTGAATTTCGATCTGACCTTGCCGATGACAGATTTGTCGCGCGTCCGCGGCTCCGAGGCGCACCCTTTTTATCGCTGGGTTCAAGAAAGCACGGGCTTTGAGCCGGGCTGGAACTTTAACAAAGTGCTCGTTTCCCCCGAAGGCGAGGTTGTGGCAACCTATGGCTCTATGGTGAACCCAACCGCGCCCAAACTGGTTTCAGAGATCGAGGCGCAACTGGCCAACTAAGGAAAGTCGCCGCGACGTGATCAAAGACCCACGGATCGCCCCCCTTTTTATTGGGTCCGAGATTTACCGGCGCTCCTCTTACGGCGCATGGCATCCCTTGCGGGTGCCGCGCGTCTCGACTGTGATCGACTTGTCGCGTGCGATGGGGTGGTTGGGACCCAAGCAATATGTGCAAAGCCCCAAGGCCAAGGCAGCAGCGCTCTCTGTTTGGCATGATCCTGTGTATGTGGAGGCCTTACAACGCGCAGAGCTCACACAGGCCGTCTCGGATCAGGAGCGAGAGGCATTCGGTCTAGGGACAATGGCAAATCCAGTGTTTCCCGAAATGTGGCAAAGGCCTGCAACCTCCGCTGGCGCCTCGCTCTTGGCAGGAGAGCTTTTGGCCAAGGGTGGGGTGATCTATTCGCCCGCGGGCGGCACACACCATGGGATGCCCGCGCGGGCAAATGGGTTTTGTTATCTGAACGATCCAGTGCTGGCGATTTTGTCCCTGCGACGGACGGGCGTTCGGCGCATCGCTTATATTGACATCGACGCTCATCACCCTGACGGGGTCGAGGTCGCTTTCGGGCAGGACCCTGATGTTTTGATGATCTCTGTGCATGAAGAGAATCGCTGGCCGCGCACCGGTGGTTTGATCGGCGAGGGGGCTGGGAGCTTGTTTAACCTACCTGTTCCGGCGGGATTGAACGATTCCGAAATGTCGGTGATCAGAGATCAACTCATTCTGCCGGCAGTCGAACAGTTCGCACCCGATGCGATTGTGCTGCAGTGTGGTGCGGATGCGGTGACCGAGGATCCGCTGTCGCGGTTAACTTTGTCCAACAATAGCCATTGGGCAATTGTGCGCGCCCTGATGTCAATGTCTCCGCGTTATTTGGTGCTTGGCGGAGGCGGATATAACCCTTGGTCTGTCGGGCGGCTTTGGACGGGTGTTTGGGCCACGTTGAACGGTCAGCACATCCCATCTGCTCTCCCGCCCGTGGCTGTGGATGTTCTGCGGGGGCTGAGATTTGACAATCACCGATTGGGCCGCAATCCGCCCGAGCATTGGTATGCAACATTAAGAGATGAGCCGCGCAACGGAGAGGTCCGGGGGGACATCCTTGAACGCTTGGCGCGGCTCACTGCGAGGTTTGCTGTCCAGATTTGATCACGCGAGTAGGAAATGGTTGCTGGTCAGATCGTCCAGAGCAACGCCGCGCAAGAGCAAGTCATTCCCTGCGTCGTCGCTGATCAACACGCCATTTCCCTGAACCATTGCGTGGTTGGACATCAGATCGTTGAAACCGGCAATTCCCACGGCAGCGCTCAGATCGATCTCTTCGTTGATCGAGGTGGCAAAGTCCGAGATCACATCGGAACCTGCACTAAAGACAAAGGTGTCTCTGCCCGCGTTGCCGGTCAGGGTGTCATCGCCTTTGCCGCCATACAGGGTGTCGTTTCCCTTTTGACCGAACAGTTTGTCGTGTCCAGCGCCACCCGAAAGGTCGTCTGCGCCGGCGCCGCCCTTGAGAATGTCCTTCGCGCCGCCACCGGACAGATCGTCATCGCCAGCGTTCCCATTGAGCCGATCTTGTCCTCGATCCCCGATCAGGACATCAGCGCCCTGACCACCGAACAAGCGATCGTTGCCATTCTCGCCGGACAGCAGGTCATCCTGCCCGCCACCAAAGAGGCGATCCGCCCCATTGCCGCCACTGATGGTGTCCGCTCCGGCATTTCCACGCAACTCGTTCTTGCCCGCATTGCCGGTAAGGTCGTCGTCACCTTTGCCGCCCCATGCATTTTCCACGTAGTTGATGACATTGCCCGACACTGTGACCGCTGCGGCGATGCCGATGTTCTCGCTGATTTCGCCGATGGTCGAGTAGTGACCGGGGCGCAAATCGATGAAGCTGTCCGTGCTCAGATCCGATGCATCAATGAGGTCCGTGCCACCAGCGTCCCAAATTGTCAGAATCACATCGCGATAGACGCCGTCTTCCCCAAGAACCTGCATGCCAAGCTTGTTGTCGTCGTTCGTGGCGTATTGGTATTCAGTCGAACCGTTCTTCCCGTTTCCGTTGCCAAAGTAGACATTGTCTTCGGTCCGCGTGTTCGTGTTCACACCATAAAGTGCTTGGATTGCCTGAATGTCCCAAACCATCGGGGTGAGCGGCCACGCCTGATCTTCGAGGTATTCGTATTCCTCTGCGGGATGGGCGTTGTAGGACATCACAGTCTGCTGGTTTGTCACCGCTGCCGCCCAAGGCCGGTCGTTTGGATGCTCTAGCCCCAAAGCGTGTCCCAATTCATGCAGGTAAGTATTCCAACTCGTATGCCCATATACCGGCGTTCCGTTCACCAGCTGGTCAGGATTGCTTTGATTGATCCACAAATCACCGATGTCGGTCAGGACGTCGCCTGCGCCGTCATAAGGCAGTCCGCTGACGAACCCGTACAAATCCACGTCGTCGAACTCGGTCGCGCCAATCAGGATGTCGCCCACATTATCAGAGCTACTAGCGGAATAGGATGCCGATTTTGCCGCACCTTCGCTGACCAAGACGCCATCGACATACAGGTCCCCGCTGCGGAACTGATAGGTCCAGACGCCGGTCTCGCCGGAATTGCCAGAGCTTTCGTCCAGTGCTTCCAGAGCCTCAGTGCGGCTTGAATATTCGGTTTCGAAATAGCTGCTGAGAGATGAGAAGCCTGCAACAGCGGACGAGCCCGTGCCACTCAGGTCCTCGTATACCCAATTGATCTCTGAATAGTCGAAAATAACGTCAAAGTCGCCATTCCCCTGATCGACCAATGTCAGGCTAAAGGTATTCTCAGGCGCGCTATCCGCAAGACTGCCAGAGTAATTCGTGACATGCCGCCATTCGAGGGTCACCGTGCCGGCATCAGTGTCGATATCTGTGGTGATGCCTTCGGCGCCGATGACAATATCTGTCCAGAAAGCTGCGATCATGGCTGGAACAGAGCCGATCAAAGAAGCCGGCGAGGCCTCGCTATAAGCTGCACCGAGCGTCAAGCTGCCATTGGAATTTACATAAATGTCAGCCGCATCGAATGTCTCACCAAATAGGTTCAGGCCGTCGGCGAATACCTCTGAGATGTCAAACGAAGCTGAACTATCATCCGCAAATGCTAAAACCGAGGAGTAGGATCGCGCTGTGCTATCCGATTCAATTGCGCGCGCGCTGGCACCGGACCCAGATGCGGGGACCAGATTGACGTTTGCCACCTCGTTCCACGCATCAATGGCGAGCAGCATCATGGCCTTTTCAGCGGCACCCATTTGTAGATCTTGGGAGGTCGGAACATACTCACCACCGATGTCCCAGTATTCCTGTCCCTTCGACACAAAGGTTTCGTAATAGCTGGGAAGCGTATCGCCTACGAATGAATAAGTAATGTCATCATTACCATTGTGCCAGCCATCCGCGCCATAAACCAAAAGCGCTTTGTAGTTCTTGAAATTAGGCATCTGTCACAATCCCGAGGCACAATAATCGACGCAAACAACACAGAAGGGCGTAAAGCCCTCTTATCATTGTTTTAACTTTTATCGGTTTTTGAGATTTATTGCGACTCAAATTGCCCAGAGTCCCGTGGCTATTTGCGTTTACAGTTACCGCGACCCCGGCACTGGCAATGCGCGGAGGATACGATCGACGACAGGGGATAGGTCGGTGGTCTTTTGGATCGTGGCCGTCGCGCGTTCTGTTAGCCGGTTGGGATCTTCCAAGGCGCACGCCACAGCGTCAGCCAAGTCGGAGGGAGCGTTGACCAAAACCGCGCCGCCCGCAGCATCAAGATCCCGATATATGCGGCGAAAGTTGCTCGTGCTGGGGCCGTGGAGAATCGCAGTTTTATAGGCTGCAGGCTCGAACGGTGTATGCCCACCTTTGTCCGCAAATGAGCCCGCAACAAAGGTCACCCCCGCGGATGTGTACCACATAGGCATCTCGCCCATAGTGTCGGCCAAATAAATCTCTGTGGACTGATCTGGTTGCTCACCAAGGCTGCGCTGCGCAAATCGAAATCCTTTGTTCTGCAATATTGCCACGATCTCTGAGGCCCGTTTGGGGTGCCTCGGAGCGAGAATCAGGAGCGGTGCCTCGCCCTTTTGTCGAAGCGCATCCAGAGCGTTCAGCATGATGTCCTCTTCCCCTTGGTGGGTCGAGGCGGCAAGCCAGATTTGGGAGCGTGGACGGTTCAGGGCAGGGGGGTCGATACGATCCGCCTGATATAAAGACTTCAATTCAATAACTGGTGCCATCTGATCTGCGCCGACGCCCAAGGCGAGGAACCGGTTGCGCGAGCCTCTGTCCTGCGGTGCCAAGAACGAGAGACTTTGGAACATCTCCTTGCGCAGAGATGGTAAGCGCTTCCAGATTTTTGCTGACTTTCTGGAAACCTTCGCGGCAACGAGGCAAACAGGAATGCCCTGTGCCGCAGTGGCCACGAGGCGGTTCGGCCAAAGCTCGTTCTCCAAGCTTAGCAAGGCAACGACCCGCCGACTGGCAAGCAACCGTTTTGTCGGGCCGCGTAAATCCAGTGGGGCGCAAAAAGCCGAAACTTGGGCAAGATTCCATCCCCTCACCATTTTTCGGGCGCTTACGGTATTTGTGGTAACGGTAATCTCCAAGTCCGGACGTGCAGCGCGGAGTGCCTCTATAAGAGGGCGTGCGGACTCAAGTTCTCCGTTGCTCGCGCCGTGCACCCAAATGTTTGCGCGCCCTGCTTTGGGGCAGTGTCCCAACCTTTCGGCAAAGGCGTCTCCGGGTTCTTTGCCGCGCAGGGTTCGCAGGGCGAGTGCTCCGGCCAGTAGAGGTGCGATCAGCGATATGGTGGAACGATAGAGCAGCAATTGTGGTACCTATGGGTGAGGGGTGTCAGCATGAAGGCCACAACTCGGCCTGCATGTCGAGACGTGGGGCGTTCTATGGAAACCTTAGAAAAATGCACGTCTCCAAGGAAATCTGTGGATAAGTCATTTTCTTCTATTTTTTCTCTTGCGACTCTTTGTAGGTATCCGTAGAAGGCCCCTCACCGGCGGCGCTGCGGCGCGGTTGGGGCGGACGGGACGGCCGAGAGGTTAGACGGTTCGGTTAGAAATTCTGGAGATATTGGTTGGCTGCAGTGCTAAGGGATTGGCGCTATGGTTAGTTTTTTGTCTCCGCGCTCTTTGACATCGCGAGTATCTGAAGAGATATGTGGGCGGTTTGGTTCATTCGATGTATCAAACGCTGCA
>NZ_JBGFGN010000033.1:0-344 GCF_041224595.1 Donghicola sp. XS_ASV15
CAACACCTGGAACAACTGGCGCTACATCGTATAACGATAGCTCAGAACCAGCTGGTAATTGTGTTTTAAGTAATAAAGAAAGGGCCTGGCCGATACCACCAGCTGCGCCTAAAACTGCAACTTTCATGTGAATTCTCCGTGATTAGAGGTAGGTATTTAAAAAAGTGCCATAAAGATAATGAAAAGTGCGCATAAAAACAAATAAAACAGGTATTTTTTACATAAATCTCGACCATAGTTGTAAACTTTATCCGACTCGATTAGTTGACAACGCTATCAATTAAAAAAATCGCGTTTTCATTGAGATTAATTCAACTCTAATTGAATTAAGATGACGATTTTAT
>NZ_JBGFGN010000142.1:0-5830 GCF_041224595.1 Donghicola sp. XS_ASV15
CCTCACAGAATTGGCCTGACGGCCAATGCGCCTTGGACCGGGCTTGCTATATGAGGGCCGCACGCTCCAAGGCGCTCGCCCCAAACTGGCCGACTTTTGCTCCGCCACAATGGCCGAATTTTACTCCGCCGTTGACAGCTCGTGATCGCGGTTCAGGCGGAACAGATCGGTGGCGTTCTTGGCAACCATGAGCAGTTGGTCGGGATGCCAGGGCTTGGTCAGGAACTGGTAGATCCCCGCGTCATTGATCGCGGAAATCATGTCGTTGGTTTCGGTGTAGCCGGTGATGATGATCCGCACAGTATCGGGCCAGCGTTCACGGACCTCGGCCAGAAATTCCACGCCCGATTTGCCCGGCATCCGCTGATCGCAAAAGATCACCTGAATGTCTTGTTCCTGCATGATCGCCAGTGCGGGCTCGGCCCCCGTGGCGGTGTAGCAATCAAAGTCATCCTCCAGCGCCATGCGCATCGCCGAGAGGCTATGCTCTTCGTCGTCAACCAGCAGGATAGAGGGCAAAGGGGCAGTCATTATTCCGCAGCCTCGGGTTTTGCTTTTTGGGCCAGACGGTCGCGCAGCCACTGCAGCCAGACATCCATGCCTTCGCCGGTGCGGGCGCTGACGCGGATGATCTCGATGCCCGGGTTCACGCGGCGCAGGTTTTCCTCGTAGAGGGCCAGATCCACATCGCAATAGGGGGCCAAATCGACCTTGTTCAAGAGCGCCAAACGCGAGGCGGTGAACATGTCGGGGTATTTCAGTGGCTTGTCCTCACCTTCGGTCACGGACAGGATCGCGACTTTGGCGTCCTCTCCCAGATCGAAGCCTGCGGGGCAGACCAGATTGCCGACGTTCTCGATGAACAGGAACGAGTTGTTGGCCAGCTGCAGATGCTCCATCGCGTGGCCGACCATGTGGCCGTCCAAGTGGCAACCTTTGCCGGTGTTGACCTGCACGGCCTTTGCTCCGGTGGCACGGATGCGGTCGGCATCATTGGCCGTCTGCTGGTCGCCTTCGATCACGGCCAGCGGCTGATCGCCAAGCGCCTCGATGGTTTTGCACAGCAGGGTCGTCTTGCCCGAGCCGGGCGAGCTGACAAGGTTCAGCGTCAGGATTTCGCGGTCGGCCAGAATGGCACGGTTCGCATCGGCATAGCGGTCGTTCTTGGCCAGAATGTCTGTCTCGATCTCGATCAGACGCTCTTGGGTCATGCCGGGCACTTCGACGCCCGCAAGGCCCTGACCAAAGTGGATGTCACCGTGATGATGATGATGGTGGTGGCCATGGCCGTGGTCATGGTCGTGATGATGATGGCCCGAGCCGTGATCGTGGTGATGGCTGTGCCCTTCGACACTGCCGGTTCCGCATCCGCAAACATTACACATCAGACTACCTCCAGATCCTTGATCCGCATTTCATCGCCCCCGACGGGCATCAGCTTGCCACCGCCGCAATCGGGGCAGGGGTCCAAGCGGTTTTCAATCTCGACCTCGTGGATGCAGTCGTAGCACATGGCCCGACCGGGCAGGTCGATCATCTCTAGTCTCGCGCCTTCGGCAACCGAGCCGCGCATCACCACATCAAAGGCAAAGCTCAGCGCGTCCTTTTCCACACCGGAAAAGCGGCCAATCTCGACCCGCACGGATTTCACGCGCGTGATGGCATGGGCGCGAGCCTGATCCTCGATCACGTTGCGGATGCCTTCGCACAGGGACATCTCATGCATGGTGCGGCCTCCTTTGCAGGGTCACGGGGGCACAGGGGTCTAGCAGATCGACTACAGCTTGCGCCCTATCCTGACCGCAAGGGGGCAGGCTCTCAAGGGTGCGTTGCATCACACCACCGTCGGCCATCAGGTGGTCGGTCGGGGTGATGCGGGTGAATTCGGCCACGCGGCCGTTTTCGGTGCGGGCGCGAACAGCATATATGCCGCGCGCCGCCGGAACGGTGACGCATCCGTCCGGCAGCACGCGGGCCTCGGGACGCCAGCCACTCAACACGGCCCCGAGGTCGATCGCCCGTCCGAGAATGCGCCAGAGGGGCCCACGGCCGAAAACCTGTTCCACATCCAGCATAAGCGGGTGGGCCCGACGGCGGGCGGAAACAGAGTTCTCTTGCGGCGCGAGAGAGAGGTGGCGCGTGTCATCAGGGACGGGCAGCCCGTTCGCCACCGCCTCGGCAGGGGCAAAACGGGACATCACAGCCCCTAGCAGCGGGGCCAAAGCCGCGCTGCCAGAGGCGAAAACTTTCAACTGGTGAACATCGTCCGGCAGACCTGCGCCGAAAAGATGGGTCTTCAGATCGTCAGCCTGCATCTGAATGGGCGGAAGCCCGAAATGCTGGGGCCAGATCAGACAGAGACGCAAGAGATGCTCGCGCCGGATTTCATCGGCCAAGTCGCCAGAGGCGTCGGGTGCAGGTAGGCCAAGGGCCAGCCTGACGGCCGTGCTTTGTGCCGCGCGGCACAGGTTGAAGACGCGCGGCAGAGTTTCGGCCACCTCTTCGACGGGGCGTCCGATCACCAGCCGCGTCACCGGCAGGGCCGGGGCGGGAATGGCGGTCCAACGGTCCGCGTCAAAAGAGGTGGGCGCGTTCATGTCACTCGGCCTCGGTGGAAGCCATGCCGGCCGAAATAACCTGACGGCGGGTCGGTGCTTCGGGGATGTCGACTTTGTCTTCTTCGGCGGCTTGCGCTTCGGCTTCGGCAGCCTCGACGGCGGCGATTTCCTCTTCGCGGGCGGCGCGGATGTCGGCGCTGCGATCTGTTTCGGCGCGGTGTTCTTCTTGGAACAGCGCAACCATCACGGCTTCGGCGACCTCGACCGCAGAGGCCTGCGATTTGAAGTCCCCCATGGGCGAGAACAGAGAGCACGCTTTGTAGCCGCCGGTCTGTTCGCGGGTGTTGCAGATGAACTCGTAATCGCCTGACGGGAAGCGAATGATTTCCTTGGAGCCAGCCATCAGGTCGTTCCAATCCTCGCCCTCGGCGGGAAGTTGGATCACGTTCATGAACCACGGGGAAATCAGCACACCCAAGGGGCGTCCTTCGTGCATCCGCCAGCCGACGGCCTGCACGTGCAGCAGTTTGTTCACGATCGGCACGTCACGCATTTTGGCGTGCCAAACTTCGGTGAAATCGGTCACCAGAGCCGAGGTTTTTGCGGACAGGACCGCCGCCTCTGCCATCGCGTCCGAACCGGGATCGTGGTTCACCAGAAACTGCTCTTTGGGCGCGTCGCAGTTCGGGCAGGACCAGTCGTCGGGCAGATGCATAAAGGGCGTGCCGGGCAGAACCTGACGGGTGTCATCGCCCTCTTCGGGGTCGTAGGGGGTCCAGCAGATCTTGCACTCCATGACGGCGCGCGGACTGATCTTGTCGTTGGCTCCCAGATAGCTGCCTTCGAAACCGCTCATCGGATGGCCTCCAGCACTTCGACCAGACGCGCGCCGCTGTCGATCAGGTCTTCGGGGGCGGCGACGGTCACTTCGGGGATTGCGGTCACTTCGAACGTGTCAAGGATCAGCACATCCATCGAATTGAAGAACTGCACGCGCCAGACATTGGGCAGGGCGGTCGCGGTGACACGGCAGTTGCCATAGCCGCGCGATAGGATGTCGGTCGCACCTTGGCCAAGCGCCTTGTCCAGCCATTCCAGATCTTGCTCGGTGTGAGGCAGAAGGGTCAGGTTAATCACGTGCACTTCGTCGCCAAGAGTGTAGCCAGCAGACTTGTCCTGCAATTCGACCAGCAGGGGTGGGGCGTTCAGAACACCGGGGGCTTTGGGCGCGTCAGTACCCAACGCCGCACGGCGGGGATTGAACGCACGCTCACGCGCCACGGTGGGCGAGGGGCCGACCTCGATCATGTCCATGCCCGCGGCTTTCATCACCCAGATGCCAGCAAACACAGACTCTTGGGCAGCGACGGCGGGAATGCCGTGCATCTTCATGGACACTTCACCTTGGCCCATGGTTTCTGCGATCAGGCGACGGTTCTCGGCGTCTAAATCACTCAGGTCAAACGTCTGGTTAGCAACGCCTTCGCCGCAGGCCTTGGCGGCACCTGCAACGGCGGCCATCAGTTCCATGGCGGGACGCAGGTTCTCGTCGATCTCCATGTCGGGGTAGTGCGTGTGATAGGTGCGCATGTCTTGCGGCATGGGCATGTACTGCAGCTCTTCGCCGGTCTCATCCTGCTGCGAGCCGGGGCCGTAGCCCATGGGGGGCAGGTGGAAGTTGCTAACCATCTGTCGTCTCTCCTGTCGGCCTTAGGCGTCTGCGATTTCACATGTGGCGCTCTGCGCCAGAATTTGGGTGATGCGGGCCATGTATTCGTCCCAGTCCCGCACGCGGGGAATGCCGCCGATCATCTGGCCTTCGCGGTAGAAGATCAGGCTGGGGGTCTTGAGGACTTTGGTCTCCTCGCGGACCTTTTGTTCGATGTCGTCACCGACCACCGCGCAGTCAAAGCGGCCCTGAAAGGCTTGTTTGATTTCGGGCAGGATCACAGCCACGTCGGCGGTTTCCAGATTGCGCTTGGGGTCGCCGGGGACAAACAGGACATGCACGCCTGCGCGGCTGGTGAATTCAGTCACGTCGTGCTGGTTGTCCAGTTTGGGCCAGCTGAACTCGGTGGTCAGACGGTCAATCAAAGGATGGGTCATAGCGGGTCTCTCAAGCTGTGGTTTTGCCCGCGTCCAGCGCGGCTTGCAGATGGGGCGGCAGTTGCGGGGCGCTGTTGTCCAGATCGGCGAACGCATCGCCGAGGTCGTTGCCCTCCATCAGGTTGCGCAAACCGTCGAGCGCGGCAGTGATCTTGCGGGCCTCGTCTTCGGTGATGATTTCACGGGCCGCGCCAAGGAAGGTCAGGATCCAGTCACCCACCTGCACAGGGCCAGTCAGAGACAGATCGATCAGAGCTTCTTCGCGGCCATCGGTGGCACGGGCGGCGATGCCGTCGACTGACAGCACCTGCATCGGTACGCCGACACACATGGCTCAGACGCTCTCGGGAAAGAAGCGATGGTCGCCGGTGCGGCAGGCGTCCTCTTCGGACGGGCGACCGTCCTCGTAGGCGCTGCGCAGGATCGAGGGGTCCGCCAGATTGCTGGTGTCGCCTTCGCCCTCAATGGGGTGGATGCCCATATCCGCAAGCTTTTGCATGGCGATTTCGATGGCGGGGTCAATGCGGGCGGCGACCAGGTCGCGCAGACCTCCGCCGTAATCCTCCAGCTCGACAGGCTGGCAGCCGATCAGGACCAGACGCTCGGGGCAGTAGCCCATCAGTTGCGCGGTCGCGATGACGTCCTGAAAACCGGTCTGGTGCAGGCTCATCTTCTTGGCGCCCATGAAAGAGGGCACGTCCTGATCTTCGACGATTTTCAGAGTGCCTGCGGGCAGACCATAGTCCACGGCATCAAATACGATCAGCGCATCTGCTTCTTCAAGGAAGGGGAGGAGATAGAGACCCTGAGTGCCACCGTCGAGAACTTTTACATTCGGACCAAAAGCCGTGGTCTGCGCGAGCCGCTCAACACAACGCACACCAAAACCTTCGTCGGCCCACAACACATTACCAATACCCAGAACCAACACACTCGGCGTCATCTTTGTCTCCTCCCTAGACCGGTGGGCTGGTAGCCAGCTTTCCGGTTTCCCTTGGTTCCGGTAGTTTGGCAGGCCATTCGAACCGCGATACCCCATTTGGCAACGAAGGACTTTGCGAAGCGGGTTGTCGTGACCATGACCAGCCCGACAGTCGCGAAGGCCAAGCTAAATCCGATCTCGGAATAGCCGGCTTGGCCTATGAGAACACGGGGGGCTGTCGAGA
>NZ_JBGFGN010000143.1:0-201 GCF_041224595.1 Donghicola sp. XS_ASV15
GGCCGATCCCCAACAGGATCGCGCCGGAAACGAGCAACGCCATCCCGCGCGCTACGCATCCCGCGATACCCCATTTGGCAACGAAGGACTTTGCGAAGCGGGTTGTCGTGACCATGACCAGCCCGACAGTCGCGAAGGCCAAGCTAAATCCGATCTCGGAATAGCCGGCTTGGCCTATGAGAACACGGGGGGCTGTCGAGA
>NZ_JBGFGN010000144.1:0-6025 GCF_041224595.1 Donghicola sp. XS_ASV15
AAAGCCATCCACACCGGCGTTGTTCGACGCAACGGTCAGACCTTTGACCCCGCTTTCCACGATCGCATCAATCAGCAGTTCGGGAATCCCGCACAGGCCAAAGCCCCCTGCCGCGATCAGCATGTCGTCGCGCAGCAGGCCATCCAAGGCCTCCGACGCGCTGCCATACACTTTGTTCATTTTGTCTCCTCCAAAGAGTTGGTTCGATTGGCAAAGATCGCCTTTGCCTGCGCCTGCGACGGCGCGATGGCCTGGCGTGGATCAAGGATTTGCACCCAGTCGATCCCGTCGGGCCCGATTTCGGACAGGGCTTCGGTCAGGGTTTTGCCCTGCCCGTTCACCAGTTTCAGAGCATCCTTCACCAGCGTCTGCGCCTCGGCTCGCGGCATATGCGCGGCAAGGGCAAAGCTGGCAGCCTCGGACATGATCGCGCCGCCATTTGCGTCCAGCATCCGCGCCATATTCTCGGGGAAGGCTTGCAGGGTCGCGGCCAGATCCGCCCCGTGACGCAGGGCAGCCGCGCCTGCGATCAGGATTTGCGGCAGGGCGAACCATTCCATCGCCCAACGGCCGCCGTCCCGCTCTTCTGCGGGGCTGGCCGCCATGGCGAGCATGGGGTTCAGCGCGGTGACATAGGCGTTCAGCGTGACGATCGCCTCGGACGCGACGGGATTGGACTTCTGAGGCATGGTCGACGATCCGCCGCCCTTGCCTGCCTTGCCCTCGGCGGCTTCGGACCGGCCCATCAGGATCAGGTCGCTTGCCATCTTGGCCAAGGCTGAAGTCACGCGGCCCACCCAAGCGCCCACGGCCATGACCGTGCTGCGGTCGCCGTGCCACTGGACTGTCGCACCTAGGCCCAATTCAGACGCCAACGTCTCTGCGATGTCTGCGCCATAGGGCGCCACCGCCAGATTGTTGCCTGCGGCTCCTCCGAACTGGACCCGTGCGATACGGGCCTTCAGCGCGGGTAGCTCTGCCTCCAGCGCGATCAGCGGTGCCGCCCACGTAGCGATCCGCATGCCAAAGGTGATCGGGGTCGCCACTTGCGAACGGGTGCGCCCGCCCATGACCACATCGCCAAATGCCTCGGACTGCTGTTCCAATGCACCAATCAGCGCGGACACGCGATCTGCATACAGGTCCAGAACATCACGTACGGCCATCATGGTCGCGGTGTCCACCACGTCTTGCGAGGTCGCGCCCCAGTGCAAGGCCTGCCCTGCCTCGCCGCACGCGGCACGCAGTTGGGCAACCAGAGCTGGCACGGGAACACCCGCCGAAGCGGTCCCCTCCCCCAGTCCAGCCAAGTCCGCATCGAACCCGTCCAGTGCGGCAGCAATCGCATCGGCGCTGCCGGTTTCAGTCAGGCCAGCCGCCTCGGTCGCGCGGGCTAAGGCGATCTCAAAGGCAACCATATGCGCGGCGACCGCCTCTTCTGACAGAAGGGCGGTGGCCTGTTGATCGCCATAGAGCGGCGCCATCACGGCGCCAGTCAAAGGGGTCGGTGTCATGCGACTGCAGGTACTTTCAGGTTCAGCATTTCGCGGGCCTGCTGCCATGTAGCAACAGGGCGCTCGTACTTGTCACACAGATCCACAACGCGCTGCACCAGTGCCGCATTCGAGGGCGCCAGTGTGTCACGATCAATGCGCACGTTGTCTTCCAGACCGGTGCGGGCGTGACCACCAGACGACACAGCCCAGTCGTTCAGGGTGATCTGGTGGGCACCGATACCGGCGGCGCACCAGTTGGCATCCTCGCCGAACAGGCGGTGCACGGTTTTGATATAGTAATCAAAGACATCGCGATCCACGGGCATCGCGTTCTTCACGCCCATCACGAACTGCACATAAGGCGTTTCCGCGATCTCACCCTTTTTGAACATGTCGGCGGCCTTGAGGATGTGGCTCAGGTCGAACGCCTCGATCTCGGGCTTCACGCCGTATTTCACCATCTCAGAAGCCAGCCAATCGACCAGCTCCGGCGGGTTCTCGTAGACGCGAGTGGGGAAGTTGTTCGACCCAACCGACAGCGATGCCATGTCGGGCGACAGGGGCAGCATACCGCCACGGGTCTGGCCCGCGCCGGAACGGCCACCGGTCGACAGCTGCACGATCATGCCGGGGCAATGCTTTTCCAGACCTTCTTTCAGGCGGCCGAAACGTTCGGGATCCGAGGTCGGTTTGCCTTCGTCGTCACGCACGTGGCAGTGAGCGATGGTTGCGCCAGCCTCAAACGCCTCTTGGGTGCTTTCGATCTGCTCTTCCACAGTGATCGGCACTGCGGGGTTGTTCTCTTTGGTCGGCAGCGAGCCAGTGATCGCCACACAGATAATGCAGGGTTTGGTCATGTTCGCGTCTTTCATACTGAGGGGCGCCCACGGATGGACGCCCCGAATAACTTAGATGTCGAGGAAAACCGTCTCGCCTTCGCCCTGGAGGCGGACGTCGAAGCGGTACTTGCCCTCGCCGATTTTCTTGGCGATTAGCGTGTCCACACGGGGACGCTGCTCGATGCGGGCCAGAAGCGGGTCGGTGCTGTTGTCCTCATCCTCGAAGTAGATGCGGGTTTGCAGGCCTATGTTGATGCCGCGTGCGCAAATCCACACCGAGATGTGGGGTGCCGCGAAACCGCCACCGCGCTGAGCTACCTTGCCCGGCTTGACAGTGCGCAGGGTGAACTCGCCAGTGTCGGCATCAGCCGCAAAGCGGCAGTGGCCGGTCACAGCGGGGTCTGCACCTTCTTGGCCGGGGAAATTGCCAGCCGCGTCGGGCTGCCAGCTTTCCAGCAGCGCGTCGCGCATGGCCCAACCGGTGCCGTCAAAGACAGAACCCACGATCTCGATCACTTCGCCCTTGGCGCTGTCGGCGATGGGGCTGGTGCCGATTTCTTCGTCGTAATAACCCGCGTTGCCCGCATAGGTGGGCATCAAACCGATGTGGACGTAGGGTCCAGCGGTCTGCGACGGAGTCTCTACCAGAGTGTCCAGTTTCTGTACCATCTTACATCCCCTCCAGCTTGTTTTCGAACATGGTCTGGCGGCGGCCGCGCAGAACGATGTCAAACTTGTAGGCCAGGAAGTCCAGCGGACGCGAGTTTGCCAGATCCAGCGGCGCGACCAGACGGTCCAGCTGGCTGCGGTTCTTGATGGTCGCAGCAATCGGGCAATGGTTGATCAGCGGATCACCCTCAAAATACATCTGCGAAATCAGGCGCTGGCCAAAGCTGTGGCCGTAGACCGAGATGTGGATGTGCATCGGGCGCCAGTCATTGCCACGGTTCGGCCAAGGATAGGCACCGGGGCGAATGGTCAGGAACTGGTAGTAGCCGTTTTCGTCGGTGATCGTCCGACCGCAGCCACCAAAATTCGGGTCCAACGGCGCCAGATAGGTGTCTTTCTTGTGGCGATAGCGACCACCGGCATTCGCCTGCCATATCTCGACCAGCGTGTTCGGCACAGCGCGGTTGTTTTCATCAACCACACGGCCGTGCATCAGGATGCGTTCGCCCACAGCGGGGGCAGCGCCCTTGGTCCAGTTCAGGATCAGGTTGTTGTCGAGTGCCCCGAGCTTGCTGTGACCAAAGGTGGGACCGGTTTCCTCGGAGAGGCCGGATTCCATCGATAGCAATGGCAGGTAGGGGGAACGGGCAACAGAAGTTTTATATGCAGGATCGTATGCGTCTGGGTGCGCTTCGCGATTCCGCGGAATAAGCGGGCCTAAATCAGTCATCAGATGCCGCCTCCATTTCGGCATAGGTGGCTTTCGCCAATTTCAAGGCATGGTTCGCGCGTGGGACCCCGGCGTAGATGGCAACATGCTGGAAAGCCTCCAGAACGTCGCGCTTGCTTGCGCCGGTACGGGCAGTGGCCCGGATATGCATGGGGATCTCTTCGAAGTTTCCAGTCGCGGCCAAGAGGGCCAGCGTGATCATCGAGCGTTCGCGGCGGCTGATGCCGTCAGAAGACCAGACGGTCCCCCACGCGCCCTCGGTGATCAGGGTTTGAAAGGCGAGATCGAAATCGGTTTTGTTGGCCTCGGCGCGGTCTACGTGGGCATCGCCCAGAACTTCGCGACGGGTTTTCATGCCGGTGTCAAAACGGTCGGACATCAGGCTGTGGCCTCCAGGAATTCGTTGATAAGTTTCGCAACCACTTCGGGCTGCTCGACACAGGGCAAGTGGCCCGCGTCTTCGATTATGTGGAACGGGGCGTTGCAGAGTTCCGCCGTAGCCTGAACCAGCGCGGGGGGTGTGCTGCCGTCCTGATCGCCTGCCATTGCCATCACGGGCAGAGTCAGCGCGCGGGTGCCTTCGGTCAGGTCCGCCGCAGCGATCGCCTGACAGCAACCGATGTAGCCCTCGGCGGGGGTGCGGCACAGCATGTTGCGCCATGCGGCCATCTGCGATGGCTGACCGTTGCGATAGGTCGGCGCGAACCAGCGTTCCAGAATGGGGTCGGCCAGCGATTCAATGCCGCCCTTGCGGACTGCGTTCACGCGGGTGTTCCACATCTCGTCGGTGCCGATCTGGGCTGCAGTGTCCATCAGGACCAAGGCTTTGACCAGATCGGGACGCTTGGCCGCAAAGCCCTGCCCGATCAAACCGCCAATCGACAGCCCGACAAAGGTGATGTCTTTCAGCCCCAGATGCTCGGCAAGGTTCTCTGCATCACGGACCAATTCGTCCATGGCATAGGGAGCTTCGGGGCAATCGCTGAGGCCATGGCCAGGCTTGTCGAAACGCACGATGCGCAGACCTTCGGGCAGCAAGGGCAACAAGATGTCCCAGACCCGAAGATCGGTTCCGAGCGAGTTGCCAAACATTACCACACGGCCATCCCGAGGACCTTCGTCACGGAAGTGAACCATCATTTGATCGAACAAAACTGTCTGCATGTGAGTCTCCCTGCGCTGGTGTTTGACATGACAAGTCCTCTATGAAAATTATAAATCGAGAAAATACACATAACCTATGAGTTATGAAATGATTGACCCACACATCCGGATGCGGCATCTGCGCTGCTTTCTGGAAACAGCCCGACTTGGCAGTCTGTCTGCCGCCGCAAATACCTTGAATGTCAGCCAACCCGCGGCATCAAAGACAATCAAGGAACTTGAGGACATCCTCGGGGTGCCACTTTTTGATCGCAGTGGACGACGGCTGGCGTTGACCGCCGCTGGCAAGGTGTTTCAGCAACACACCGGCGCGGCGATGATTGATCTGCAGCGCGCGCAGGATATGGTGCGTGACGCCCCACGCGCGCCATCTCGTCTCTCTGTTGGTGCGCTACCGACGGCCGCGACCTTCTTGCTGCCCGAAGCCGCACTCAAATTCCGCCATTCCCACCCGGAATGCCTGCTGCGGGTAACAACAGGACCCAACTGGATGCTTCTCTCGCAACTTCGAGAGGGTGCCGTGGATATGGTCGTCGGGCGGATGCCGCCCGCAGGGGCCGTCGAGGGACTCAACTTTCGGCAACTCTATTCAGAAAAGGTCGTTCCAGTGGTTCGGCCAGATCACCCGTTGATGGGCCGCGAGTGGGACCTAGAAGAAATCGGAGCCTATCCGCTGATGTTGCCCCCATCAGGAGCTGTGATTGCGCCCTCTGTTCGCGCCTATTTGCACTCGATCGGTTTGACGAATGTGACACCAGCATTCGAAAACGTATCACTGGCCTTTGGTCGGCAGGTGGTCGAGCGCTCTGATGTTGTCTGGTTTATCTCTCACGGCGTTGTCGGCGCAGAGATCGAGTCCGGCACGCTGGCAGTTCTTTCGCTGGAAGGTGACTTGTTGGGCGGACCTGTTGGTGTGTCGATGCGGGAAGAAACCCAAATCAGCATTGAGCAAAAGGACTTCATCGCTGCATTGCTGGACACGACGAAAAGTGTCAACGGCGGAGTAAAATTCGGCCATTGTGGCGGAGCAAAAGTCGGCCAGTTTGGGGCGAGCGCCTTGGAGCGTGCGGCCCTCATATAGCAAGCCCGGTCCAAGGCGCATTGGCCGTCAGGCCAATTCTGTGAGG
>NZ_JBGFGN010000145.1:0-1404 GCF_041224595.1 Donghicola sp. XS_ASV15
TTACCGGCCCTGCCGTATGATGCTGTGCTCAGTGTGGAGCGCCGGGTCAGCAAGGACGGCATGATCTCGGTCGATGGCAACCTTTACAGCGTACCGGATACAGCACGCAGACGCACGCTGGAGGTCCAGAACCATACGCGGGATATCCGCATCTTTGAGGATGGGGTGGAAATTGCCCGACATCCTGTGCTCGAGGGCAAAAGCCAACGGCGTGTTGATCCGAGCCATCGCAAAGCCCCTCCGAAGCGGCAGGTCGTGCGCTCGGAGCGGCCGTCAGGCCTCCACCGATCCCTCGACTTTTACGATGCGGTAGGGCGTCGGCTGGCAACTGGACAGGTGTCGCGATGAGCGGGCTTCTGGACCGCGTCCGCGGCGCACTGGTGGGGCTGAAGATGCCTCGAGCGCTGGAGGCGCTTGATCATACCCTGCATCGCCTCGAGCAAGGGGAAATCACGGCCTTGGAAGCCATCGACACGCTCTTGAGCGAGGAATATTCCACGCGTGAGACGCGCCGGATTGATGTCGCACTCAAGACAGCACGCCTTGTCCCGATCAAGACGCTGGAAGGCTTTGACTTTGCCTTCCAGCCGTCGATCGACAGAGAGCGGGTGGCCGCTCTGGCGCAGCTGGACTTCATTCGCAGAGCTGAGGTGGTTCACTTTCTGGGGCCGCCGGGCACAGGGAAATCCCACTTGGCCACAGCGCTTGGGGTCGCAGCCGTCAAAGCGGGGCGCAGTGTGTATCGCGCCACTCTGGCTGAATTGGTCGAAGCCCTGTCGAAAGCCGAACGAGAGGGGCGACTGATCGAGAAGATCCGCTTCTACACACGCGCTTCACTGCTGATTGTCGATGAGATCGGATACCTCCCAATCACACAGGGTGGTGCCAATCTGTTCTTCCAGCTCGTTAACGCGCGCTATGAAAAAGGCGCGATGATCCTGACCTCCAACCGTGGCTTCGCGGAGTGGGGTGAAGTCTTTGGAGATCCAGTCGTGGCGACTGCTTTGCTGGATCGTCTCCTCCATCACGCTGTCGTCATGCACATCGAGGGAGCAAGCTACCGCCTGCGTGGTCATGCCGATCTCATTCCTGAACATGTGCGTGCAAATGCGCCCATTGCGCCGCCCCCACCTCCAAAGCGCAGAGGGCGACCACCCAAAATCAAAAATGGAGCTGCCAGTCTATAATCCCGCTGACAACCGGGACGCCAAACTGGGGAATTTTAACTTGCCCATTCTGGGGATTTTTGACCTGCCATTGACAATCGCGGCAATGATTACTCGGTGCCGGTTGCCTACGGCCACCGTGCGGTCTGGATCAAGGGCTTCGTGACCCGGGTTGTCATCGGCTGCGGCGCCGAGGTGATCGCTGAGCATTCGCGCTCCTATGACACCGGCGACATGG
>NZ_JBGFGN010000113.1:0-110086 GCF_041224595.1 Donghicola sp. XS_ASV15
AACCTCACAGAATTGGCCTGACGGCCAATGCGCCTTGGACCGGGCTTGCTATATGAGGGCCGCACGCTCCAAGGCGCTCGCCCCAAACTGGCCGACTTTTGCTCCGCCACAATGGCCGAATTTTACTCCGCCGTTGACATAGGTGTTATTTGCGTAGCGCAGGCAGACCGACACCGGTGCTGTCAAAGCCCCCGTCAGAGGCAATCACCTGCCCCGTGACGTAACTTGCACGCTCCGAGCATAGGAAGACGATCACCTCGGCAATCTCCCGCTCTGATCCGTAGCGGTTCAGCGGAATGGCATCGTGATAGGCGTCGATGATGTCCTGCGAGTGGACTGCCATCGCCAGTTTGGTCCGCACAGGGCCAGGGCACACACAGTTGGCACGGATGCCGAATTCCCCCAGTTCCGCAGCCTGCTGTTTGGTCAGCTGGATCACAGCCGCTTTGGAGGTGCCGTAGGCGACACGCAGGGTCGATGCGCGCAGACCCGAGATCGATGCAATGTTCAAAAGCGCGCCCTTGGTCTCTTTGAGCGCGGGAATACAGGCCTGCGAAACAAGGAACACACCATCAAGGTTCGCCTCCATCACCCGCCGCCACATGGCGAAGTCGGTCTGTTCGATGGGGCCAAATTCCGCAACGCCCGCATTGTTTACCACAGCATCGATCCGGCCATAGGCCCCGAGCACAGCAGCAACCATTGCATCGACCTGCTCGGGCTGGGACACATCGTAGACGAAAGGCGCAGCACCTGTGACCCCCGCCGCAGCAGTGGCGAGTTCGTCGCCGTCGCGGTCTATCATCGCGACCTGCCACCCCTGTTCGATAAAGAGATGCGTTGTGGCAAGCCCGATCCCGCGGGCCGCTCCGGTCACCAAAGCGACTTTTGTCGTCATATCAAGTCCTTGTTCGAGAATCTTATCAGTATCTGGTCCAGAGTCAGAGGCGCCACCGCCATCACGGTACCGGTAACGGATTCCCGCCGAGTCATTCTGAGAAAGGGCTAGCGGCGCGCCCCATCTGCGCCATCCGTTCGATGTCATGGATCCTCTCCTCCTTCGGTGCGGGCACATTCTGCCAGCACCTTACCGGCGCAACAGGTGCGACAGTCCCCAATAGGATACGCCTACGCAGTCAACTCTGTAAATGGAAACCTGCGTGGACCCTGCTCGGATGAGTCTTTGGATCGCTTGGTATGGGAACGTGGTCAGCGCCGATCCGGCGCAGGCCGCGATTGCGCAAATTCACGAACCAAAGCAACACGCTTTGGACGAAAGCTCTCTGTTCCGCGCGCAAGGTCTTCGATTTGCGAGACATGAAACATCCGGTAGTCCAGCCGTGTCCTGCAATGCCCCAGCAACATCAGGTTTCCCTCGCCGTAGGACAGAGCCAGCGGCCAGACCTCGCGTTCCGTGACGCGGCCCTTCAGGTCAGTGTAGCGAAAGGTGACGCTATGCTCGTCCCAGATCGCCTGACGCATCAGGTCCATATCGATCGTCACTGGGGGGCGATCGTCAGGGCGGCGAAAATTACGAAGGGCGGTATTCATGGCCTGCCGCGCCTGCCGGTCTGGCAGCGTCGCAATGATCCGCGCCATCGCGTCCTGCCCTGCCCGCGTGAGAGCAGGGTCCGCCAATTGATCCAGACCCGAGAGCGCCAGCACCAGTGCCTCGATCTCTAACTGGCTGAAGCTCTGGGGTGGCAGAGCCGTGTCCTCGGTCAGCGTGTACCCCAAACCCGCCTCACCATCGATCAGTGCTCCGCCTGCGCGAAGGGTCGCGATATCCCGATAGAGCTGACGCAGGGAAACGCCGGTTTCGACCGCCAGCGCCTGCGCGGTGACTGGCCCTGCGCTGCGGCGCAGGGCATCCATCAGGCGCATCAGACGATCGGTTCGGGCCATGGAATCCTCCTGACAGGAATTGTCAGCAGGGGAAGCGTAGAACAATCCCATCACAACCAAAAGGACACAATCCCATGACCACGCTCTACCACGCCCCGATGTCGCGCTCTTCTTCTGTTCTGGCCCTGATCGACGAGCTTGGCGCAGATATCGAGGTCCGCACCGTCTCGATCCGCCGCGCAGATGGGACCGGCGCGCCGGACGCCGCGAACCCCCATCCCGAAGGCCGTGTGCCCTATCTGGTCGACGGCGACGAACACCTGCGCGAACGCGGTGCCATCATTCTTTATCTGACCGACAAATTTCCCGAGGCCAAACTGGCCCCCAAGGTCGGCGAACCTGGTCGCGGCGCCTATCTGACGTGGCTGTCTTATTACCAAGGGATCATGGAGCCTGTATTCATCATGACAATGCTGGATCAGGTCACACCGGAATCGACCAAAGCCTATGGCAGCTTTGACGACATGATCGCGGCATTGGACGCGGCGCTTCAAAAAGGGCCCTATTTGTTGGGTGAGCAGTTTTCGGCGGCGGATCTGCTGTGCTCTAGCCCGTTCCACTGGATGTCGCACATGATCCCTGACAATCCGCGCATTCAGGACTGGGTCAAGCGCTGCGGCGAGCGGCCCTCGGTTGCCAAGGTCGCCGCAGCCGAGATGGCTGGAATGGCCGAAGCTTAACCCAGCACCTCAACCGATTGAATGGTGGGCAGGTGGCGTGCAATCTCGTGCCAGCTGTCCCCTTCGTCAAAGCTGGCAAAGATTGATCCACTGTTGGTGCCAAAGAAAACGCCCGCAGGATCACGCTGATCCACCGCCATAGCCTGCCGCAGCACTGTGAAAAAACAAGCTGTTTGCGGCAAGCCTTCGCGCAGGGCTTGCCAGCTTTGCCCTCCATCACGTGTGCGCCAGACGGCAGCCGCAGCATCTGGCGGAAAACGTCCCTCCATGTCACCGTTCAACGGCAGCGTCCACGCCGTATCGGGATCGCGAGGGTGCGCCCCGATCGGAAACCCAAAAGTCGAGGGCAGCCCGTCAGTCAGGTCATCCCAACTGCGCCCCCCGTCGACAGAGCGCCAGACCCCGTGATGGTTCTGTTGATAGAGCAGATCTCCCTGCCCTGCCCCGTGGGCGATATTGTGCACGCAATGGCCCGTCTCACCGTCTCTGGGAGCCGCAGGATGATGGTGGTGCGTGCAGGCTGCCGCATTGGCAAGCCGATTGCGTCTGTCCCAAGTCACGCCGCCATCCTCGGTCGCGAACACCCCCGCGGCAGAGATCCCCACCCACATTTTCTTTGGATCAACGGGACTGGGAACAATGCTGTGCAGGATCAACCCCGCCGCACCGCCATTCCATTCAGGGCGCGACGGGTGGTCGGTCAGTCCCGAAACCTTTTCCCACGTGATACCGCCATCATGGCTCGCCAAAAGCCCTGCCGGTTTGGTGCCCGAATAGACGACACCGTGCGCCACAGCCATCGACCAAACCTGCGTGAATTCGTCTCCGAACGGCAGAGGTTCGGGCGTCCAGCCGATCATCTGCGCGAAATCGGGGTCATTTGCGGCCCAATCATCCGCGGCGCCCTTGGCCAGCTTGGCCAATGTCCAAGTCTCGCCCCTGTCGGTGGACCGCCACACGCCCGCGCCAAACCAGTCGCCGCCACCGCCCGCCCACAGGTGGCCGGTCTCGGGGTCACCGACCACGTGATTGATGCCCCATCCCCCGCAATGAGGGCCTGTCACCGTCCAGCCCGTTCGGTCCGCCCCGCCGTTCAACAGAAAAGCCCCTTTGGTCGTACCAACCAGCACCTGCATCCCGTCCATCGCGCATCCCCTTTGGCAATGTTCAACTTTCAGGGTAGCACGGGCCGCGCCAAACCCTCAGCGTATTTTACGCCGGCGATTGACGTTTCCGAAGGGGCGCTGTTACCTCGGACCCATGCGCGAAGCCGACCTATATGATCCCGTCAAAGCCTATCTCGAGGCCCAAGGCTACACCGTCAAAGCCGAGATCGGCGCCTGCGATGTCATGGCCGTTCGCGGCGACGAACCGCCCGTCATCATCGAGCTGAAAACAACATTTTCGCTTTCGCTGGTCTTTCAGGGGGTCGAGCGTCAGACCCTGAGTGATGCAGTCTATCTGGCTGTGCCAGTGTCCTCGGATCGTGGGTGGAAGCTGCGCTACAAGGACATCACCCGCCTGTGCCGTAGGCTAGGTCTTGGGCTTCTGGCTGTGAACGTGAAAAAGGGTCAGGTGACAGCGCACCTTGATCCAGAAGACTACAGCCCCCGCAAAAACACCAAACGTCTGGGGCGTCTGCTCCGCGAATTCGAGCGACGCGTGGGGGATCCGAACACGGGCGGAACCACAGGGACCAGACGCATGACCGCCTATCGGCAGGACGCCCTGCGCTGTCTGGCTTATATGGCGGGCAAAGACCCTTGCGCCCCCGCAGAAATCGCCCGAGAGACAGGCGTCAAAACCGCCGGCAACATCCTTCGGGCGGATCACTATGGCTGGTTCGAACGCCCCGAGAAAGGCCGATATATCGTCACGCCCAAAGGCGTCGAAGCGTTGGACCTACACGCAGAGGACATCGCAGCGCTGGTGAACACCTAGGCCCAAACGTTATTCTTCCAGCAAATGCTCGTAGCGCCGGTCGGTCAACGTCTTCAGAAATGCGACAATCGCGTCGATCTCGCGATCTTTCAGGGCGGGCCCTTCGGTCAACTCGACTTCGGCCAAGGTCTCTGGGACGGGCGGCGGACCAAAGGGCTGGCCTGTCTCGGGATTGATCTGGCGCGCCTCGGAGACCGAATTGTATTTGTTGTAAAACAGCACGACCGTTCGCAAATCTTCGAAGACCCCGTTGTGCATGTACGGGGCCGTCACCGCCACATTGCGCAGGGTTGGGACCTTGAACTTGCCGCGATGGCCGTCCTCTTTGCCTTTGACATGGGGGTGTGCGCCCAAGCCTTCGTCCAGAAAATCGAGCTTGATCCCGTTCAGTGCGCGCAAATCTGGGTTCTTTGGCACACCAATGTTGAAATACTGGTAATTGGAAAAGGTCTCACCCTCTGCCCCCGGACGTTCGTTCAGCTGATGACATAGGTTGCAGTTTGTGAACTGTTGAGAAAAGAACAGCGTCTCCCCCAGCAGTTCCTCTGATGTCAACTTCTCCTCACCGCGCAGATAACGGTCGTACTTGCTGTCAAAGGTCTGGAATTGCCCGGTGCGTTCGAATGCCGCCAAAGCCGCGGTCATGGCGGCATAGCCGGCTTGCGGGTCGTCAAGAGTGTCTGCGGAGAACAGCGTCCCGAACGACGCGACGTACAATTCGTTTTCTTTCAATCGAGCGACGACAGCGGCTTCGTCCTTCATACCCATTTCGATGGGGTTCAGGGGCGGTCCGCCCGCTTGATCTTCCAGCCGTGCTGCGCGCCCCTCCCAGAATTGGCCACCATGCCAGAGACCGTCTTTGTTGCGGCCGAATTCGGGTGTGAGTGCGGCATAGGTCAGTGTTGGCGCGTTGCGATCCCCAAAGGACGCGCCATCATCCCCTATTGACGCCATTCCGCGCGGATCAGCGAATCCGCTCTCGGGGTCATGACAGGTCGCGCAGGCTTGGGTGCGATTTGCCGAGAGGTTGGTGTCAAAGAACAGTGCTTCGCCCAAGTCCTCGAGCGCCTCGTAGCTCTCTTGTGCCCCAGCCAGGCTCGCGAACGCTCCGACCAGAGCCAGGGTGAAGAAACCATTCCGAAATTGAAACATGGGTACGCTCCTGCAATGCGCCTATGGAGTTGCCGAGTCTTTCTATAAGGTACACTGCCCCGCCTTGCACCCCCATGCGACAAAACGCAAGAGGCCCCCAAAGGGACCTCTTTTTCAGATGTCTCGTTTTACGAGCGGACGAATTAGCCGAAATTAAAACTGTCAGCAGTCAAGGAGACCACATCCACATCGGTCAGCGTGATGGTTCCGCCCGAATACGCCAAAATGGCATCGGTGCCGCTCTGGTTCAGACTTATGTCTGCAAAACTCTCTTCGAAATCTGTTTTCAGTATGATCAGATCGGTGCCAACTTCGAAATCGGTAATAACATCGTCGCCGTCGTACTCTTTGAAGATGAAACGATCCGCGCCCTCTCCTCCGGTCAACGTGTCGTTCCCTTTCCCGCCAAACAAGCGGTCATCCCCAACGCCTCCATCGAGAACGTCATCACCAGCGCCGCCTTTGATACGATCCTTCCCTTCCTCCCCGAAGAGGTGGTCTTTGCCCTTGTTGCCGAACAGGCGCTCATGACCGTCCCCACCAGAGAGACTGTCATCGCCCACGCCGCCCTTCATAATGTCGTTGCCGTCGCCACCCTTGATCGTGTCATCGCCTGCGCCACCAAAAAGACGATCCTTGCCTTTGCCACCGTCCATATCGTCATCGCCATCGCGCCCATGGAGCCGGTCGCGCCCACCGTTACCGATGAGATAATTAGCATTCCCATCGCCCTCGTATTTATCGTCATCGTCCGAGCCATCGTAACTGTCGTCATCGCCATGCGAGTGCGTGCCGAGGTCACCGTCATCGTCCGAGGTGCTGCCATGATCATCGTCCGTCTCGTCCTCATCTTCGATGTCTTCACTGGTCGATGTGACGCTGCGAGAGATGATTTCTGCCAAGAGGGTTGAATCGACAGAACCAGAGCCCTGAGCTATCTCACGCCAGTATCCGGTGGCACTATCCTCTACAAAAATCTCGTATTCGGTTTGACCATGTTCCGTTTCGGTCTTCACCACGTATCCATCAATCAGAGTGAAGGTTTCATCCCCATCGATGTCTTCGGGTTCCAGTGAACCATTACGGGCCACTTCGTAGATAGCAGAGACTTGGTCACCAGAAAAAACAAAGGAATTAAGATCATTCGAGGACATTGCCGCACTCCATCAGGTCGTTTGATTTGAAACGAGAATGGCCCGAATTTCAGGGCTCAGGGAATCGCCAGAAGGTTAGAATAACGCGGAAATTCGGACATCGACCTAAAGTTTAGGGCCGATTTTCGCGCAATTTTTGCAAACCCTTCGATGGAGATTGGCCGCGGCAGTGTCTCATACCGATGATGCAAGGGGCAACTCAGCCTGTCGGGTAGTGCCCATCGCGTCACCGCATGCTGCTCAGCCCAGCACTTACTTCCGCAGCCTCTGCCGACGCGGCAGACCGGAGACCAAGGACGCCATATCGCTCATCACGACAAGCGTTGAGACGTCCGGCGGCAGCGCCACGTAGCGTGGTTGCCAATCAGGTCCGAACGCTTGCTTAAAGGATCTCAAAGCTTCGAAACTGTCGAAGGCTCCGCCATGACGATAGATCAGACGGCCAAACTGGTTCCACGTCCGCCCCACCGTTTTGTCCGAGAGCCCAGCCAGTGGCGCGATCCCGAGGCTGAAGTCTCGCGCCCCGACGGCTTGCGCGTAGTCCATCGCGTGGAGCAGAAGTTCGCGGATGATCTCGGGCCCCTCTTCCGGTCTGTATCGCAGCAGGTCCACGCCAAAAGTCTGACCACCCTGGGCAGGCAACAGATTGGCGAAAGCGACGATCCGACCGTCACGACGCGCAATCGCGATGTCGAAATGCGAAAGGTAGTCGGGGGCGAAGCGCCCGACAAAGAATTTCTTGTCCTGCCCCGAAGCCCCTTCGAGCCATGCATCGGAGACCTCTTTCAGCGCAGCAAAATTCTGGTCATGGGGCGGGCGCAAAACTTCGAATGTCAGACCGAAGCCACACTGCTTCGGTTCGATATGCGCAGGCAGCCGGACAATGCCTTCGTCCCCGATCCGGTTCATACCAAAGCCCAAATCTGTCCAGATCGACAGGTAGGCATCAATGACCCCGTAGAGAACAGGTCGCGCGTTTGCCCGTGCCGCCTGATCACAAAACTGAGCGCCAAGAGAAGCGAAGCGGTCAGGGTTCCCGATCGGGTCCCCAAAAGCCACCCAGCGCCCGCGATAGACCGCGTACATCAAGAAGGCATCACCCTGATCCGAGAACAAAAGCTGCTTGTCATTGGTCAAGGCCAGCCAGCCCGCTGGATCTTGGGTCGTGCGCAAGATGTCTGCGGCACGCTGCATCGGATCCGTGTCTGTGCCAGACTTCTGCTGCGCTGGACGCAGGGCCAGAAACAGACAAAAGAACAGCAGCATGGCCGAGGCTGCAAGCCCTGAGCGCAAGGCTCTGGGGGTATCCGAGTTTGGCGCGAACTCGACCCACAGATCCGTCGTGTAGGGAACCGTGCGGTTCACATAATAGGCAAAGGCCGCTGTCGCGAAGACAACCGCACTCATCATCAGGAACCAACGGGGGCCAAAAACGCCTTGGGTCAGTGGTCCGTGCCGGTAAAAGGAGTTGTGTAGCGGCAAGAGCGCCAGAACACCAAAACCAAGCACAAGCGCACTCGGCCAGTTGCCTCCGTCCAGCAATGCGCCAGCGGCACCGGCAAGCAGCGTCACAATCGCCAGCCAGAATGCCGAGGACACCCGGCGCGCCAGACCATGGGCAATGATCAACAGCGTGACCCCAGCGACAGCAGACGCCAGCGTGCCGCCCTCGCGCAAAAGAGTGCCGATCAAATCGCCGTCGGCCAGTGCCTCACTCCGAACCGAGGGGATCATCGTGATCGCCAACAGGTACACCCCGTATCCAAACGCCACCAACCCCGTGAGCGAGGGCACTAAGCCATGAAGTGTCGACAGCGCCGGCTGCATCGGCGCAGGCAGGCGCGACAGCAGACTCCCCAGCCAGCCGCCCGCCACGCGGGCTTCGTTTAGCGCCACAATCACGAACCCGATGGCAAAAGGCACAAGGTAATAGATCAATCGGAAAAGCAGCAACGCAGCCGCCGCGTCTCCGACAGGAACATCGGCGGGCAAGGTGCCGATGACCACCGTTTCGAAGACTCCCACGCCGCCCGGAACATGGCTGATCACCCCAACCATCATCGCCGTCGAATAGATCGCCACAAAGGTCGCAAAGTCAGGCTTGCCCGCAGGCAACAGGATCCACAGGGCAAAAGACGCGCTGGCAATATCGAGCAGAACCACCAACACCTGCCCGCCCAAATCTCGTGGCGGCGGCATACGCAGCTGGTAGCCCATGATCGTCAAGCGCCGGTCCGCAAAAGACATCCAAAGGATCAGTGCGACCGAGACCGCGAAGATACCTCCGGCGACCACGCGTACGGTGCTCGGGCCATAGGGCAGATAACCAAGAACCGCATGGGGATGGATCGCCAGCGCAGCCAAACCGACCAAGGTCAGGCCCGTCCCAAGGGCTAGTCCGATATATCCTGAAATCGCCGCAACTTCGAAGGCGTTCAAACCATAGGCAGAGTAAATCCGGTAGCGCACCGCACCGCCCGAGACGACGCTAACACCGATGGTATTCCCGAAGGCATACCCCAGAAACCCGCCAATCCCGATGACACCACCGGGCAGCGATTTTCCAATATAGCGCAGGGCATAGACGTCATAAAACGCCAGCGCCACATAAGCCACCGCCGTCCCGCCAATCGCGCCCCAAAGCGCCCCCCATGGGGTCGACTTGATTTGACCTAGGATCGCGCCTGAGTCCACGTCGCGCAACAAGTGCAAGAGCGCGTAGATGCCCATGGCAAACAGGACAGCCCCCAGCAGGATCGGAAACGCCCTGCGCAGAACCTGAAGAGTTTGACCCGACACGTGTACTCCTGCCCTTTGGAATTGCGCCGCTATGGCACAGAACAGACGCCTATTGGAATGGCATCTTACGTCAAACTGCGCGATTGGCCGGATTTGTAAAGGTGGACCAAACGCTTCCCTACCGTCACTTGCCTGCCGGAACCGATGCATTTCTCCGAAATTGATGGGCAACAGCATCGCAATTTGGGGTGGCGCTGGAGCTAAGCCACGCGGCGCTGAAATGCAGGCTCTCTCGCAAAACAAAAGAACAGGGCCACCTTCGTGAGCCCTGTTCCGAACGCCTTTTTCTCAGAGGCGGATTTCTCTAGATTGTCGGGCCAGCTGCGGTGGCGTCAAGCCATCGCCACTTCGTTCCGCAGCAGAGCCGCATACTCACGGAAGGTCAGCAGGCGACGAGACTTCACATCCCACAGGTGACGGCGCGCGCAGGCGAAACTTTCGGAGATGGTCAGCTTTTGCGCCTCGCCCAATGCAGGGTGATCGCGCAGAACTTCGGGAAGACGGTAGAACGGAATACGGCTGTACAGGTGATGAACGTGGTGAATCCCGATGTACCCCACCATCCACGCCATCCAGTTCGGCATAATGTAGTGCGAGCTTCCGTGCAGCGCTGCGTGGTGTAGGTCCCAGTCAGCTGTATCATCCCAGCAGGTCTCTTCGAACTGGTGCTGGATGTAAAAGAGCCAAACACCGACCGTCGCGCCGACGACGATCGACGGCAGCCAGACCAACAGAATCGCCGCCCATCCACCGATCAGCCAGAAGACAGTCAGCAAGACAGCGATCGACAGGTTTGTGCCCATTGCGCTCAGCCAGAAGCGGCGCTCTTTCTCCAGTCCCAGCGGGATTCGATTCTGAAACAGGAACAAGAGCGCGGGCGCGAGACCAAACATGAACAGCGGGTGGCGATAGGCCCGATAGGCAAGACGCCCCCATAGCCCGCGCGCGCGGTATTCCTCAACGGTTAGGGTGGTCACGTCGCCCATACCCCGCTTGTCCAGATGACCGGCGGCAGAGTGGTGCACTGCATGGGTCTGACGCCAAACCGCATAGGGTGTCACAGTCAGAACACCGATCGCACGTCCCAGCATATCCTGCAGGCGGCGGTTCGGAAGCAGCGCCCCATGCCCGCAATCATGTTGCAAGATGAATGCGCGTACCAAGAACAGCCCCGCAACAGCAGAGACCGGCAATGCCAGCCAGGGCACATTCACGGCAAGCCAAATGCCAGCCCCCCAAAGCGAGAAGAGCGGAACAAGCGTGACGATGATCTCGGTAATGCTACGCGACAAGACAGGATCACGGTATTTTGCCAGCACCCGCACCCACTCGCGTTCGTTGCGGATCACTGCCTCGGTATTCTGTGTATTCATTGTCCGGCTCGTTCGTTTCTCTGGGGCCTTTTCGTCAAAAACGAACAGGCCGTGCGCCGATGTACACAAAACAAGCATTACAAGAAAGTAGAATTGGTCGCAGGACCGACCAATGGATCAAGACCTATCCCAATGCATTCAGCAAAAAGCGTAGATGCAAAATGCGAAGGAGTACGTCACTGAGCGACGTCTTGCACACAAGAGGTCAGCCAAGATGTCTCTTTGCCGTCAGAACGGTGCAGGACTTTTTGCAAGTTCAGACCCACTGCGCCCTTGTTAGCATTCGGAAATTTCGATGCGCAGGCACTATTTAAAAAAGCGATGTCGCCGGGTTTGAGTATTTCCAGCCGCAGCAGTAGAGCGTGATGCATCGCACCCTACGCTGCATGATCCCGCTGCCCGAAAACTGCGTCAAATACTCACAGAGCTCTTTTGAATTTCAGGCTCTCAAAGTCTCGGAAGGGCGCTCTCCGAACATCTTGCGGTAGGCGGCGGAAAACCGCCCGAAATGGGTAAAACCATGGTCCAGCGCAGCCTGAGTCACATTCACCTGACCCGCAGACCCTTCTCGGAGAGTGCGGTAGACGTCGCTTAACCGTCGCGAGGTCAACATATCGTCCAAATGAAATCCCGTTGTCGTTTGGCAGGCCGTTCGCAAATCGGTTCGAGACAAGCCCAGATGTTTGGACAGGCGCGAAACGGTCAGGTCTTCTGCAGGGAGGTCATTGCACGCCTCGAGGATGCGCTTCAGCACAATCACCTCGTGGTGGTTGTTGCGCAAAACCCGTGCCTCGGGATAGCCAAATAGCAAAGAAAGTCGGTCCATGACCAATTCCGGCAGAATTGTTGTCAGCCCCTTCGCTTCGGCCGTGCTCCCTGCCATTCCGATTAATCCGCGGATCCAAGCCCCCACCGGCTTGGCCACCTCTGTCGGCAGAGTCCGCCCCGACAACATGTCTTCGGGCACCTCTTCCAGAGCGATCGAAGCGATCACGAACTCTGTTTTCTCTGCCACATAGCTGACGTGCTCGTGCCCCCCCGGCAGTACCGCAACCTGTCCATTGAACACTTCGTTCTTGAACAAATCGTACATGTGACCTGCCCCCATCACAAAGCCGATCGCGACCGTACCGTCATTCACCGAGACCTGTTGTTCGAGCCCCTGGTTTATCGCCTCATGGGTCAAAGTGAGCCTGCCGTAATCGACAGATTTTACAAACCCTTCAAAGCATCCGGGCGTCAACTGGCGATAAATTTGATCAAATTTTGGAAGCGCCTTTTCCTGATCCACAAAGCTTGAAAATCGGTGCTCTGAAATCTTGGGATCGGACGGCGCGCGACTCAAGACTTGGTCGGGAACCATGAAAATATCCTGAAAACAAAGGGAGTGAACTTGTTCTTCCCTCTATTGCTGCGCCTGTGACACCACTTTTGTCAAAGTGTTACATTCGACCGCACGGTCAGTTTTCTCAGAGTGCTGGATTTTTGCGCAAATTTAAGGGGGCAACGTGGATAGTTCGGGGCTTACCCAAAGGCATAGCCTGATCGGGAACCACCGACAGGAGACCAAGTATGAAATACAGTACCGCCATGGCTCTGGCCTTGATGGCTCTGGCTGCGCCCGCCGTTGCGCAAGAGGCCATCGAGCCCGAAACCCTGACCGTCAAAGAAAGCATTGATCCCGGCCCCAACGTATTCGTCATGGATCAGGCGTGGGCGGGTCCCAGTTCTGTCTACGTGGTCGGCTCGGAAGGGCTGGACATGAGGGGCAACATTGGCCCCGGCACCGTCGGTCAGATGACCCTGAACGCAGCAGGCGACACCCTGTTCACATCGTCGGTCTACCTAGAGCGTTACACCTTTGGCGAAGTCACCGCCGTGGTTCAGGAATGGGACGTCCAGACGCTAACGCTGAAACGCGAGATCGAAGTGTCCAACAAGATGGCGCAGGTCGAGAGCCAGCCCGGTCTGCTGACCTTTGTTGGCGGCGAAGACTACCTACTGACCCAGAACGCTACGCCTGCGACCTCTTTGTCGCTGATCGATCTGGCTGCCGGCGAGCAGATCGCCGAAATCCCGATCCCCGGCTGCTGGCTGGCGATCCCCGCTGCCGAGGGTATGAAGTTCAGCACAATTTGCGGCGACGGCACACTAAAGACCTTTACCTTCGAAGCCGACGGCACCTATTCCGAACCTGCAAGTTCCGAGAAAATCTTTGATGTCGACGACGACGCGCTGTTCAGCAACCCGGCCCGCGTCGGCGGCAATCTGGTTTTTGTCTCGTTCACCGGCAATCTCTATGTGGTCGACGACAGCGGCGACGCGCCTGTATTGGTCGACACGTTCTCGATTACGGAGGGCACCCTCGGGGGATGGGCCCCCAGCGGATCTGAGCTGATCGCCTATCACGCGCCTTCGGACACCGCCTTTGTCCTGATGCACTCGGGCAAATACGATGGCAGCCACAAGAACGCGGCCGAGGAAATCTGGGCCGTCAACATGACGTCGAAAACCGTGGTGGGCCGCGGACATGCGCATCACGAAAACGGAATCGCCATCACACAGACCGAAGCCCCGATCCTCTTTGCCGCCAGCGAAGAAGGCGCTCTGGTCAAGTATGACGTGACCCTTGGCGACGAGGTTACCTTCGAAATGGCCGGCGAATTTGAAGGGCTGGCGAAATTTCCCACCCTGATCAAGCTGGACCAATAAGCATGGCAGATCTGGGTTCATATACCTCGGCGGCGGCGGTCTGTTTTCTGACCGCTGTGCTGGCGCGGGCGGCCCTGCACAAATGGCAGAACTTCCCCGAAACGGTTGGCTTTGCCCAAGGCTACGGGCTGGTTCCCGACACTGTGACACCTGCAATCGTCCGATCCCTTGCCGTCATCGAGCCGCTGATCGTGGTGGGGCTGCTCCTGCCCCTCACGCGGGAGGGCGCGGCTGTGATCGCTGCGGGACTGTTCGCAGGGTACGGCGCTTTGATGGCGCTGGCCCTGCGGGCAGGACAAGACCGGATCGACTGCGGTTGCGGGGGCGCTCCGCAGATCGTGTCGGGACTGACCCTTGGCCGGAATGCTGTGCTGGTGCTGATCGCCATCTCTGTTGCGCTGCTGCCTTCGGGCACCGTGGGACCGGTGGGCGCGGCGGTGGCGATTGCTACAGGGCTGACCTTCTTTGCGATCTACTCGGTCGTGGAAAAGCTGGCCTCGCATCTGCCCAACATCCGCCAGACCCCGTGACTTACTGCAAGACACAAGGATAACTAAATGGAACTTCTCATCTTTTCGAACATCGCCCTGTGGATTGCGGTTCTGGTTCAGATCGCAGTGATCTTTGCCCTCGCCCGTCAGATCGGCATTCTGTACGAGCGTGTGTCCCCTGTGGGTGCGATGATCAGCGACTCCGGTCCGGACATCGGCGCGCAGGTGCCAGCCCTGACATTGCCCAACCTGAACGGCGCAGAGCTGCCTTTGGGTGGTCCCGAGGGACGTGCGCAACTAGTGTTCTTCCTGTCCACCACCTGCCCCATCTGCAAGGCACTGATCCCCGCCCTACGGTCAATCCGCGATGACGAAGGCCGTTGGTTGGATGTCGTTCTGGCCTCGGATGGCCGCGAAGCGATCCACCGCCGCCTGATCGAGTCCGAGAACCTGCAAAGCTTCCCGTACGTGCTGAGCTCTGAACTGGGGATGACGTTTAAGGTCGCCAAGCTGCCTTTTGCCGTTCTGATCGGACCCGATGGCAAAGTCCGCGCCAAAGGTCTCGTGAACAGCCGCGAGCAGCTCGAAAGCCTCTTTACCGCCTCGGAAACCGGCATCGCCTCGGTTCAGGCCGCCGCTGCCCTGCCGGCCTGATCCCACCCCGAATTTTCTGACAAAGGAAACCAATATGAACAGTCTGTTTGACCGTCTCTTCTCCAAGCTCGACAAAGTGGTCGAGACCCGCACCCGCGCCACCGCCCGCGAATTTGGCCGCCGCAGCTTCCTTGCCCGCGCTGGTGTGTCGGTGCTGGGTGCCGCCGTGGCCTCGCCGATCCTGCCCTTCGACCGCCGCGCCTCTGCCGCCGGAGCTCTGCCCGAGGACGAATGCGGCTACTGGCGCCACTGCGCGCTGGATGGCAACCTGTGCTCGGCCTCTGGCGGCTCGCTGACATCTTGCCCTCCGGGATCCACCGTGTCGGCTGTGTCGTGGGTGGGCACCTGCTCGAACCCTGATGACGGCAAAGACTATCTGGTCAGCTACAATGATTGCTGCGGGAAACCCAGCGTGAACTCGGCCACCTTCTGCTACACCTCCGAAGGCGAGCGCCCCGGCTACCGTATGGGTCTGTACAACGACATCAACTGGTGCATGGCGAACACCGACAAAGGCTATCACTGCACTGTATCGGTCGTGGTTGGCCTTGCGGAGTAACCCAATGAACCTGAACTATCTTGCAGCCCGTATCGCGGGCTGCCTGATCCTTGGGGCCAGCCTGCCTGCGAATGCCCAAGAGATCGACGGAACGACTTTATTCAACGACAACTGCGCGGTTTGCCACGCCGAGGGCGGGCTCGGAAATCCCGGCTTTGCCCCACCCCTGAACCGCCCTGCCTTCTGGCAAGCCATGGACGCGCCGACCGATTACGTCGCTGCCGTGGTCATCGCCGGACTGCATGGCACCATGACCGTGGATGGCCAGATGTATGCGGGCCTGCGTATGCCGCCCCTGCCTGGAATTGAGGACGCCGAACTCGCCGCCATCGCGACCTACGTGGCCAGAGACTTGGGAGACACCGAAGCCAGTGCCACCGCCGAAAGCGTCGCCACCGTGCGCGCAAATTTGCCGGACAACGCTGCCTTAATGGCCGCGCGCCCCACTGAATAACCAAAAGGAGCCGCCCCGATGAAACGACTCTTTGCCCTTGGGCTCATCGCCCTGACAGCCAGCCCTGCCACCGCCGAAATGTCGGCGCGTGGGAACTACATCCTCCGCTGCACAGGCTGCCACGGGATCGAAGGCATGGGCACCGCAGAGGGCGGCGTCCCGCCTTTCCCCGGATCGGTCGGGCATATCGCCAACACCGAGGCGGGCCGTGACTACATGATGCACGTGCCCGGCGTGATCGGCTCGTCCTTGTCGGATAGCGAGATCGCGTCAGTCATGAACTATGTGATCGCAACCTTTGACACGACGGACGCCCCCGCCTTCACCGCCCAAGAAGTCACCCACCGCCGCGCCCTGCCCATGACAGACATCGTCATCGCCCGCCGCGCCGTCGTCGAAGAACTCGAAACCAAAGGGATTAGCATCGCCGATTACCCTTGGCCCTGAACAACCATCCCCCACTCGCGTGAAAACGAAAAGGGCCGCGTGATTTCTCTGGCGGCCCTCTTCATAAGATTGGCACAGTTCAGATTCCGCCGAAATGGAACGCTTTGGTCTCGAGGTATTCCTCGATCCCTTCCTGCGCGCCCTCGCGGCCAAGGCCCGAGGATTTTACGCCCCCGAACGGTGCCTCTGCGTGGCTAACCGCGCCGGTGTTCAGGCCCACAAGCCCCGCCTGCAGCGCCTCGCCCACGCGGAACGCCCGCGCCATGTCGGTGGTATAGAAATACGCCGCTAGGCCGAAAGGCGTGCCATTGGCGATAGCCAGCGCCTCTCCCTCGGTCTCGAACTTGAAGATCGGCGCAACGGGACCAAAGGTTTCCTCGGAGGCCAAGCGCATGTCAGTGGTCGCGCCCACCAGCACCACGGGGTCCGCGAACCCTGCGGCCAGGTCGCGCTCGGCGGTGGCCTTGGTCGCGCCTTTGGACATGGCGTCAGCCACATGCGCGTTGATCTTGTCGATGGCGGCGGCGTTGATCATCGGGCCGATCATCGCGCCCTCTTCGGTGCCTGCAGCGACTTTCAACGCATCCACCTTGGCCGCCAAAGCCGCCACGAATGCATCATGAATGCCCGACTGCACCAGAATTCGGTTGGCGCAAACGCAGGTCTGCCCCCCGTTGCGGAACTTTGAGGCCATCGCGCCCTCGACCGCTGCGTCTAGATCGGCGTCGTCAAATACGATGAACGGCGCGTTGCCGCCCAATTCCAGCGACATCTTCTTCAGCGTCGGCGCGCATTGTTCCGCCAGCAGCGCCCCCACGCGGGTCGAGCCAGTAAAGGACAGTTTCCGCACAACGGAGCTGGCGGTCAGTGTCGCGCCGATGACTTCGGGGCGGCCAGTCAGGATGTTCAGAACGCCCTTGGGGATCCCCGCCCGCTCGGCCAAGACCCCCAAGGCCAAGGCCGAATAGGGGGTGAAGTCCGATGGCTTGATCACCATGGTGCAGCCAGCGGCCAGACCCGGCGCGACTTTGCGGGTGATCATCGCGTTCGGAAAATTCCAAGGGGTGATAATCGCGCAGACACCCACGGGTTCTTTCATCGGGAAAATCTTTTTGCCCGCGACGGGCGACGGGATGATGTGCCCGTTGATGCGGCGCCCCTCTTCGGCGAACCAGCGGACAAAGGACGCGCCATAGAGGATTTCCCCCTTGGCCTCGGCCAGCGGTTTGCCCTGCTCGCAGGTCAGGATCATGGCCAAATCGTCCGCGTGCTCCAGCATCAGATCATACCACGCCATCAAGAGGTCAGCGCGTTCCAGATGGGTCTTGGCCTTCCACGCGACCATCGCCTCTTCGGCGGCGGCGATGGCTGCGGTCGTTTCGTCGGCCGTGCAGTCCGGCATATGGCCCATGGGCGCGGCGGTGGCGGGGTTGATCACCGCCATATCATCGCGGGCAATCCAGTCACCGTTGATCAACGCGGCCTGACGGAAGAGATCGGGATCGTTCAACTGCATGGCTCAGGCCTCCAATGCGGACAGGATCGCCGCTGTGATTTCGGATGTGGAATTCAGGCCCGGACGGATACCGATGCCCTGTCCCGTGGCGGCCTCAATCGCTTTCAGGACAGCGGCCGAGGCTTCGGCCTGCCCCAGATGGTCCAGCATCATCGCCCCTGACCAGATCGCCGCGATGGGGTTCGCGATATCTTGCCCCGCGATATCGGGGGCCGAGCCGTGCACGGGTTCGAACATCGACGGTAGCGCGCGATCCGGGCTAATATTGGCCGACGCCGCAAAGCCTAGCCCCCCCTGAATGGCCGCCCCAAGATCGGTCAGGATATCGCCAAAGAGGTTCGACGCCACGATCACGTCCAAATCCTGTGGGGCCATCACCATCTTGGCCGCCATCGCGTCGATATGCATGTGGCTGACGGTGACTTCGGGGTAATCGGCGGCAACTTCGCGCGTCACCTCGTCCCAGAACACCATCGAGAATTTCTGCGCGTTGGATTTCGTCACAGATGTCAAATGCTTGCGGCGCATCATGGCCTGTTCGAAGCCGAACCGGATGATCCGCTCGACCCCTTCGCGGGTGAAAATAGCGGTTTCAACAGCGACCTCGTTGCCCTGCCCCTGGTGGACACGGCCACCGGCGCCAGAGTACTCGCCTTCGGTGTTTTCACGGATGCAGAGGATGTCAAACCCTTCTGCCTTCAGTGGGCCTTCGACACCGTCAAGCAGACGATGGGGGCGGATGTTGGCGTATTGCTTAAAGGCTTTGCGGATCGGCAGCAGCAGCCCATGCAAGGACACCGCATCAGGCACCGTTGCGGGCCAGCCGACCGCCCCTAGATAGATCGCATCAAAGCCCTTCAGGGTTTCGATCCCGTCCGCAGGCATCATAGTCCCATGTTTAAGGTAGTATTCGCACGACCATGGGAACGTGGTCGGCTCAAGCGCGAAACCAAACTTGGCGGCGGCCGCGTCCAGCACCTGCATCGTGGCCTCGGTCACATCCACACCGATGCCATCACCGGGGATCAGAGCGATCTTGTAGGGGGTCATTCATAGTCTCCTTTGGCTGATCAGAGGTCGATCAGCACCGATTTCGTGCGGCGGTTGGCGTGATAGGCCTCGCGGCCCAGATCCTTGCCGAGGCCAGAGGCTTTCCACCCGCCGGTGGGCAGAATGTGGTCGCGGCTGCGGCCATATCGGTTGATCCAGACGGTGCCCGCCTCAAGCTTGCGCGACAGACGCAGGGCGCGGGACAGATCGCGAGTAAAGAGCCCCGCGCAGAGGCCATAGGTCGGATGGGCGGCTAGCTGCATCGCCTCTTCTTCGGTCTCGAAGGTCTGGAAAGTGGCGACGGGGCCAAAGATTTCCTCGGTCACGGCGGGGTTCTGGGCATCCACGCCCGCGATCAGGGTCGGCTGATAGAAGCTGCCTGGATGGTCGAACTGCGCACCGCCACACAGGATTTCCCCGCCCTGTTTCGCGCTCGCCTGCACGATGCTATCGATCCGCTGCAACTGGCGGTCCGAGATGATCGGGCAGAACCCCGGATCGGTAGCAAAGGTATCAGCGGGGCGATATTTGGCGAACCGTTCGGCCAGCCGCGTGGCCAGTTCATCGGCGATTTCTCGGGCGACAATGATGCGCGATCCGGCCACGCAGAACTGGCCTGCGTTAGGGGTGATGCCTCGGTCGAGGCATTCCACCGCCAAATCCAGATCAGCGTCGGCAAAGACCACCATCGGGCTTTTGCCCCCCAGTTCCAGCGTCATGGGTTTGATGCCGGTGCGGGCAATATTCTCCATGATCGCGGCGCCTGCGCGGGTCGATCCGGTAAAGGACACTTTGTCGATGCCCCCGTGCCCTGTGATCGCGTTGCCCGTGGTCGGACCGTCGCCAATCACCACGTTGATCAGACCCGCAGGGATGCCCGCCCGAACGGCCAATTCAGCCATGTAGAGCGTGGAATACGGCGTCATTTCGGACGGTTTCAGGACCACAGCATTTCCGGCGGCCAAGGCCGGCCCCAGCTTCCACCCCGCCATGGAAATCGGAAAGTTCCAAGGCGTGATCGCCCCGATCACCCCATAGGGCGCGTCGTCAATATAGCCGAAACTGCTGTCACTGGTCGGAGCGAGTGTGCCTGCTTCTTTGTCTGCGAATTCAGCGAAGAACCGGATTTGTTCAGCAGTGACGGCCACATCACCGGTCAAAGCTTGGGCATAGGGACGCGAGGAACAGATCGCCTCGAGCCCCGCCAGAGTGCTGGCCTCGGCCTCGATCAGATCGGCCCATCGGTGCAAGGCTTTCAGCCGGTCCCGCGGCGCGCATCCAATCCATCCAGAGGCCGCCAACGCATCCCGCGCCGACTGCACCGCCCGATCCACGATTTCTGCATCCGCTACAGACGCCGCGCCCACCGCCATTCCAGTCGAGGGCGAGGTCACGGTCATCTCCTCGGGCGCCGAAACATATGTGCCGCCAATGTAGTGCGCGCAAGGCAGGGTCAGGGTCGCAGGGTCAAAGGCCAGTGTCATCGCAAGTTCTTTCGCAAGAGGTCGGGTTGAAAATCCCGCGATGGGCGCGGGCAATGCTGCCGAATGCTTGGGCAGCGCGGCATAATCCACTGCGGCGCACGGGGCACTGCGCAGAAGATTGTGCCGTCAGTCAGAGCTGTCTTGGATCAGAGCGCTGATGGGAACGGGCCGCACGGGCGCTTGAGACCGCAGTCGACCGACATCTTCGGTGCGCATGCCAGTCTTGGCCGCAATCACCTCAGCCCCGGCCAGTTGGCAGTAGCGCCCTTGGCACCGTCCCATTCCGACACGCCCCAGCGATTTGGCACGGTTCGCTTCGGGGCCGGACCAGTCGGCAGCTTGGCGCAGATCACCCGCCGTGACGCCTTCGCAGCGGCATAGAACGGTTGCGTCGTCGGCCTGACGCACCATATTGGCGGGCCAAGGGAACGCGCGCTGCATGGCCCGCGCGAACCGCTCCATCCGATCGATCCGGCGCAAATCTGCAGTCGGATCAGGGGCAGCGAGGTGCATATCACGCAAACATGCCGTGGCCGCTAAACGCCCTGCGATTTCAGCCGCATCGGCCCCAAGCAAACGGGCGCCATCCCCTGCTAAATAGAGGTTTGCGCGCGCCCTGCCAAATCCGTCGATCTCTGGCAGCCACTGAGCGAAATCTTTGTCCCAGTAAAATTGCGCGCCTGCCAGATCAGCAAGGTGCGTTTCAGCGCGCAGGTGCCAGCCCATCCCGACCGCATCGCAAGACGTCACGTGCTGGGTCCCTTTGGCATCGCGCTAGCGCACGGCGGTTGGGCCGTGCTCGTCCGTCTCGATCCGCAGCGGAGTGATCCCCGCGTGATAGCGGCGCCCCAATTGGCGGCGCATTCCGAGCCCGCGCAAAGTGACCCAAGGCCGCGCCGCAGCCATTGCCACGCCTCCGCGCACTTGCCCGCGCAGGTCAGAAGTATCGAGCACCGCGCGCACATCTGCCCCAGACTGCACCAACTGCACGGCCAGCAAGGTCAGCAAAGGCCCCGTTCCCAGCAGCACAATCTGCTGCCCCAGAGCAACGCCCTGCGCCTTGAGCGCGATCTGCATCGCCCCCAGCGGGTAGACACCGCCTGTTTGCCAGCCAGCAATGGGCACAACGCGGTCCATCGCCCCCGTTGCCAGAATGAGCCGGTCAAAAGCAATCTGCTCGTACCCCGCAGGTCCAGACAAGTGCGCTGTCCCATCCCGCAGCCCCAAGACGGAAGTCTGCGCGCGATACTCTACCCTATTCTGCGTCACCAACGCGTCGAAGCACTGGTGCAGCGCGATGGCTTTGGACGCTTCAGAGCCGTACAGCGCCTCGGGGCGTCTTAAGAACCCACGTGGCGGGCGGCGGTAAATCTGCCCGCCGGCCCGAGCGCCCTCGTCCACGACGACGGGGGTAATACCAGCCGTGGCCAGCGTCTCTGCCGCACGCATTCCCGCAGGGCCCGCACCGACGATCAGCACCTGCGTCATGGCCTGTCCCACGGATGCGGCGCTACGGTGCGTAGCCGCATCCCGTTGCGGATTTCGGTGGAACAGGCGCATAAGCGGGGACCGTTCTCCTGCCAGATCCAGCAGTCCTGACAGGCCCCCATCAGACAAAAGCCAGCACGCCCCTCGGGTCCGAATTCCGTCTGCCGCAGGATGGGACGCAGGCTCAGGATCGCCGTTAGCACTGTATCACCGGACAACGCGCTGACAGGCGCTCCGTCCAGATGAAAGGCGACAACGGCGCGGTCCCTTTCTGCCACTCTGTGTACGCGGCCGCCGGTCATTCTGCGGCTCTTGCATATGCAGCGGGACGGGGCACTTCAGGGAACCGCCCGCACACCTCGTCAAAGGCCGCAGCCACGCCCGCAGCGCCGGACCGCCCTTCCATCCGCTTGAAGACCTCGGTTTTCACAAAGAACCGCCAGTGGATGGGCAGATCTGCCAGAATATCCGTCAGCAGATCATAGGCCTCATCGCTCCACTGCTGCTCGTACGTTGACCTCTCTGGACCGTAATGGAAATGCTCTGTGTGGCGGGGCATCGATGCCCGCAAAGCCTCTGTCGCCGTCACATCCACCGCGCCATCCACCAGCACGACGCCATACTCATCCCGCGCAGCCGCTTCGGAGACATAGCCCCCTGCCACATCCCGCGCGACCCGTTCGGCAGGCCGGTCCAAGGGGCACCCTCGGCCCGCACCGCCCGCCGAACGCACGGTCAACACATCGCCTGGCTCTAGAATAGCGGTGTCCACCGCACCCAACCGGCGCTCGGCCTTGGTCCCTGCATTCACGACCATATCGGACAGGCCCGCCGCCTTACCCCCCATCACCCCCCAAGGGCGAAAGAACGACCGGTCGCGGTTCCGTGCAGTGATCCGTGTGTCGGGGGCAAAGACGCGGAACGCCATCTCGGTCGCCAAACCACCGCGCCAATACCCCGCTCCACCGCTGTCCTGCGCCAGCCCATAGCGGACGAATTCCACGGGGACTTCGGTCTCGGTGGTCTCGATCGGCGTATTTTTCAGATAGGCCGCGTCGGCACCCGAGCCGTTCGTGCCGTCACGATGAGGCATCCCTCCACCGCCGCCGACCACGGGGTTTACGGCCGCAATGACGGTTTTCTGGGTGCGCTCGTCGCGGGTCATGACGTTGACGATGCAGTTGTTGCCCGCGGGGGCAGCAGGCATCCGGTCGGGAATGGCCTGCGAGAACGCCCCGAAAATCACCGACCGCAGGCGCGCACATGTCAGAGACCTCATCCCGACGGCCGCCGGGGCGACGGGGTTCAGCACGGTCCCTTCGGGCGCGATGCAGGTGAAGGGACGCGTCAGCCCCGTGTTCAGCAAAATCCGGGGGTTCAGGGTGTAGAGCACGTAATACACCCCCACCAGCAGCATGGTATGGCGCGGATCGCCGCCACTTGGCACGTTCAAGGAAGACGCCAGTTGCGGATCGGAGCCTGTGAAATCCAGAACCGCGCTATCCTCCCTGACCTTCAGGGTCAGCTTCAAACGGCACGGATTTGCCTGATCGCTGTCCTCGTCGGCATAATCGGCAAAGACATAGTCGCCATCGGGGATTTCGGCCAAAACAGCACGGGCCTGCGCCTCAGCCTGATCCATCAGGGCAGCGACGCCGTTCACGAACCCCGCCTTGCCAAAGCGCTGGATCATCGCCTGCACCTTGCGCTCGCCCGTATTTAGCGCGCCGACGAGCGCCTTGATGTCCCCGACATTCAGCGCAGGCTTGCGGACGTTCGTCTCCATAATCCGAAGGATTTGCTCGTCAAAGACGCCCTCGCGGACCAACTTCATCGGGGGAAAGCGAATGCCCTCTTGGTGGATTTCAGTCAGCGAACGGGACAGGGACGCCGGCACCGCGCCGCCCATATCTGTGTTGTGAATGTGCCCGCCGGTCCACGCGACGATCTCTCCATCCGCAAAGACCGGCTTCCACAGGTGGGTGTCGGGCGCGTGGGTCGCAACGTGGCCGGAATAGGGATCGTTGGTAAACGCCACGTCGCCGGGGCGGTAGTCATCCATCATCGCAATCGCGCGGCCATAGGTCAGGCCCGGATACCACGTGGCCCCCAGTTCCATCGGCACGGCAAAGGTATCGCCCGCGCCGTCCATCAACATGACGGTAAAATCCTGCGTTTCCTTGACGAATGCGGAATGGGCGGTGCGGTGCAGGGTGTGGGCCATGTTCTCGGCCGCCGCGCGGGCATGGTTGGCCAGCACCGAAAGGGTCATTTTGTCGAACATCGACTCACTCCGCATAGGTCAGGTGAATATTCAGGTGGGCGTCCACTTGGGCCGTGGTGCCATCAGGGATCGCAAAGGTCGTGTCCTCTTGGGCGACAATGGCGGGGCCCGCGAATGTGACCCCTGCGCCAAGGGTGGCGCGGTCGAACAAGGGAACGTCCTGCCAGCCATCCAGATAAACGGGGACGAGACGGGTGGGTTCTGCGGTAGCGTTGCCAGCCGTCTGAACTGGGAAGTCTGGCTTTGGCCCCGTGCCAATGGCCGATAGGCGCAGGTTGACGACTTCGATCCGGCCAGCGGGATCGTCAAAGTCGTAAATCCGGCGATGGGTTTCGTGGAACGCCTGCGCAATTCTTTGCGGGTCGTTCAGCCAGCCCGTGTTGATAGCCACCTCGATTTCATAGCTTTGGCCCGCGTAGCGCATATCCGCAGAGAGGCGCAGATCGCCCGTCCCCTCATGCCCTTGGGCCAGAAGCCACGCTTGTCCTTCGCTGGCGAGATCGTCGTAGGCATCAGTCAGACGTACGCCCGCCAGCGCCTCGAGATCGGCAAAGATCGTGCGGATGAAATCGCCGCGCAGGTCCGCCACAAGGCAGCCCAAAGCCGATACAACCCCTGGCCTGCGCGGCGCGATCACGCTGCGCATCCCCAATTCGCGCGCCAGAAACGCCCCCAGCATCGGGCCGCCCCCGCCGAACGGCATCAGCGCAAAGTCCCGCAGGTCCACCCCCGCGCGGGAGGAGAGCTTTTCCACCTCGACGAACATTTCGGAAATGGCGATGTGGAGAATGGCTTGGGCGGTTTCTTCCAGCCCGCGCCCCATTTTCGCGGCCAATGCTCCAACCACTTGGCGCGCCAAATCCACATCCATCTGAAGCTGCCCATAGGCCATCTGGGAATGCCCCAGCCAGCCGCATACAGCCATCGCGTCAGTCACAGTGGCGTGGTCTCCGCCACGGCCATAGCACGCCGGACCGGGAATCGATCCCGCCGATTCAGGACCCACGCGCAGCACGCCATGGTCGTCCACCGATGCGATAGAGCCGCCACCGATCCCAATCGAACTGACCGACACGGACGGGATGTGCAGCGGGAACTCACCGATCAACTCGTCAGTACCAAAACGGACCTCTCCATCGATGATCAGCGCGAAATCTGCCGACGTCCCGCCGATATCCAGTGTCAACACGCGGTCCGCGCCCGCTTGCCGCGCCAACCAAGATGCCCCGATCACCCCTGAAGCCGTGCCAGACAGCAGCATCGACACGCAGTCGCGCCGCCCCTCACCAGCGGTCATGAGGCCCCCGTTCGACTTGGTCAGCATGGGCCGCGCAGGGACGCCCTGCCCCGCCAGACGGTCTTGCAGAGCGGTCAGATAGCCCGACACGCGCGGATGCACATAGCCGTTCAGGATCGCGGTCGAGGTGCGCTCGTATTCGCGGATCACGGGCCAAACCTCGGACGAGGTGAAGACGAACAGATCAGGGGCCATTTCTTCGATCAGCGCTTTGGCCAGCGCCTCTTGGGCAGGGTCGGACCAGCTGTGCAGGAAGGCGATGATGATCCCTTCGGCACCGGCTTTTTGCGCGTCCGAAACGGCATCCGCCAAGGCCGCGCGGTCCAAAGGCACCGTCTCCTGACCTCCCGCCCGCATCCGCACTGGGACACCATAGATGCGTTCGCGGGGGATCAAGGGGTCGGGCCGGTGGCAGAACAGCGAATACATGTCGGGCATCCGCAGGCGGGCCAGTTCGATCACATCCTCGAAGCCCGCGTTGGTGATCAGCGCCAGATCGGCCCCTTTGCGCTGGATGATTGTGTTGATCCCGACGGTCGTGCCGTGGACAAAGCGGGTGATGGACGCGGGGTCGAGCCCCTCGCGCTCGGTCAGCAACCGCAGGCCCGTCAGCAGCTCGGCCCCCGGATCATCGGGGGTCGTCAGCACCTTGAGCGAGGCAATCCGCCCCGAGCGCGTTTCCAGCGCGCAGAAATCCATGAAAGTGCCGCCGATATCGACGCCGATTTTCCAGTCTGCGCTGTCGGGGATCGGGGTGCTGCCGTCCATCTGATAAGCCTTTGGTTGGGTCATTCCGTTGGCTTTGAGGGCATCAGAAAGCGGCCCGTCCGTCCAAGACGCATGGCGCGGCAGGCCATAAGGCGGGCTTATGGAATGGCGGCGCGGATCTGGTCGGCCATCAGGGTTTCGGCGCGGGACAGGGCTTTGCCCGCCAATGTCAGCAAGCCCAGCGGCATGTCCGGCGATCCAGTCAGAGGCCGCGTGACAACCCCCGCAAACTGCCCCCAAGGCAGCAGATCGTCGACGACTGCGACCCCCAGACCAGCCTGTACAAATCCAACAGCCGAGATGGATACGTCAATCTCCAGCTGGGGGGTGAACCGCAGGCCCTGCTCTCTGGCGGCTTGGTCCAACTCGTCATGGGGGCGGGTCGTAGCGCGGTAAGAGATGACGTGTTCAGCCTCCAGATCAGCGAAGTTCAGCGCGGCTTTCTCGGCCAAATGATGCCCTTCGGGCAGCAGGCAACAGAACCCCACCTGCCGCAAGATTTCCACGTCGATATCGGGCGCAAGCCGGTCATCCAAAGCCAGCGCCAGCGCCGCATCCCCCGCCCTAAGCATCGAGATCAGGCTGGCAATCGGCGCCACATGAGAGCGCAGCAGAATATCCGGATGACGCGCCCGAAACGCCGCCATCACCTGCGGCAATAGGGACATCGCGGGGGGTGCCGACGACGCAATCCGCACTAGGCCCGCGCGCCCCAGCCGCAAATCCTGCGTCTTGCGGCGCAGCCCTTCAAGGCTGGCGAACAGGCGTTCGGCCTCAGGGTACAGTTCCAATGCTTCGGGGGTTGGGCGCAAACGCCCCTTTTCACGGTCGAACAAGGGAAAGCCCAGTTCATCCTCGCAATGCATGAGCACTTGAGACAGCGCCGGTTGGGAAATATTGAGCAGCCGCGCCGCCCCCGTCACGGTGCCTGCCCGCATGACGGCGGTGAAAACCTCGAGCTGTCTGGCGCGCATCGCGGCCTCCTATAAGAGCGGCTTATGACCGACCCTGTTTCCCGTCTTTGCCCCCTGCCCCGTGGTCGGGCTGAGATGGCCAAAACGCAAAAGGGGGCGGGAATGGATGTGATCGTGATCGGGGGCGGGCTGATGGGCAGCGCGGCGGCGTTCTTTCTGACGCGGCGTGGGGTACGAGTGCGCCTGATCGAGCGCGGTTATATCGGCGCAGGCGCAACGGTGGCGTCGTTCGGCAATATCCGGCGGTCGGGGCGTTATCTGCCGCAGATGCCCTTGGCCCATCGGTCGCTGGCCCTGTGGCATCAAGCCGAAGCCCTGCTGGGGCGCGACGTCGAATTCCGCGCGACGGGCCACCTGCGGCTGATCTTTGACGAGGACAGCTTGGCCGACATGCGCCGATTTGCGCAGGATGCCGTGCCGTGGGGGCTGGAGTTGGAGGAACTGTCCGCCGCCGAGTTGCACCGCCGCTATCCGATGCTGGGGCCGACGGTGATCGGGGCATCGTTTTCCCCCAATGACGGGTCGGCGAACCCTCGGCTGGCCGCGCCTGCCTTTGCCAGTGCGGCGGCGCGGGATGGGGCTGAGATCATGGATCACACGACCATCATCAACATTCAGAGGACAGAGGCCGGTTTCACGGTCGAGACCTCCAAAGGCACCTGTCACGTGGAGGCCGTCCTGAGCTGCGCGGGTGCGTGGGGCCGCCAGATCGCCGCCGATTTCGGCGAAACCGTCCCGCTGACCATGCACGGCCCGCAGATGGGCGTGACCGAGCCCCTGCCCCACCGTATCCTGCCCGTGATCGGCGTTTGGGCGCAGCATCATGGGGCCTATTTCCGGCAGGTCGAGCGGGGGAATATCGTGTTCGGTGGCGGGGTCCCGCGGTCCGATGTGGGGCAGGATGGCCATGCCAAGGCGCATTTCGATGTCCTGCCCGAACAAGTCCGCCAGTTGGTGCAGATGTTCCCCGCCCTGCGCGAAGTGGCCGTGATCCGCCAGTGGTCGGGCTGCGAAGGGTACGTGGCCGATGGCCTGCCCGTGATTGGCGCTTCGGGCACCACTCAGGGGCTGTTCCATGCGTTTGGCTTTTGCGGACACGGGTTCCAGCTGGGGCCCGGTGTGGGCGATGCGATGGCCGAACTGATCACCACCGGCGCGTGCGAGACGCCGCTGGAATCCTTCAGTATCTCGCGGTTCGCGTGATGGCATCAGAACTCGGCCACCTTGCCCCATTGGGGACCGTTGAAGCGCGACAGTTTATACTGCGCGGTTTCGGTAATCGGAGTGCGGTCCAGCAGCGTGTCGGCCACCAGATGCCCCACTCCCGGACCGATGCCGAACCCATGGCCCGACAAACCCGCTGCCAAGGTCAGACCGCCAATCCCGATATCGCTGTCGATCACCGGTACCCCATCGGGGGTGCTGTCGATGTAACCGGCCCAAGTGGCCTGCACGGCGACCTTCTTCAGTTCGGGCAGCAGATCGCGGGCGCGGGTCAGGGTCAGGTTGACCAAGGCCTTCGACGGTCTCGGGTCCAAGATCCGCATCCGCTCCATCGGGGTTTCACGGTCCAGTGCCCACCGCTGGCGGGTCTCATGCCCCGCTTGCCACGCCTGCACCCCGCCCGGCCGCAGCGCGCGCCAGCGTTTCGCGAACATTGGCAAGAAGTGTTTGGCCCCCAACAGCGCCCCCGGTGTCGGATCCAGATTAGCACGGCCCGAGATGGCCAGCGTGTATCCTCCGTCCCCGCGGCGGGTCACCGAAACCTCATTTGTGTGCAGTGCATCGGGCAAACCCTGCGCCCCGGACTGCACGGACAAGATCGAGTTCCGCACCGCCGCCTGAGGGAAGAACAGGCCCGACTGATGCAGGAAACTGGCCGCCCAAGCGCCGCCTGCCATAACCACCTGCCGCGTCTTGATCACCCCGCGCTCGGTGATGACAGCGCTAACGTTTCCATTCTGCACATCAATCCCGCGAGCTGCACAATTTTGCAGCAGAACACCCTTATGCTGCATCACGCCTTTGGCGATGATCGGGGCCGCGCGGGACGGGTCCGCGATGCCATCGGTAGGCGACCAGACGCCCCCCAGCCAGCGCTTGCCCGTGGCGGCGCCGCGCTCGGTCGCTTGGTCTGGGGTCAGCATTCGGGTGTCCACACCCTGCCCTCGCGCGAACTGGCCCCAGCGATCCCAGCCGTCAATCTCGGCTTGATTGTTCGACAGATACAGCAGCCCGCAGCGCCGAAATCCCATGTCCTGACCGATGTCGGCGGTCATATCCTCCCACAAGGCCAAGCTGCGGGTGGACAGGGGCAATTCGCGGGCGTCCCTGTTTTGTTGGCGGCACCAGCCCCAGTTGCGGCTGGACTGCTCGGCGCCTATGCGGCCCTTTTCGAGCAAGACGACCTTCATCCCCCCGCGCGCCAACCAATAGGCCGTGCTGACACCCACAATGCCTGCGCCGATCACAACCACGTCGGCGCTGTCGGGCAAAGTGTCAGGGGTATCGATCTGCATCAGGGGGGCGGGCATGATTAGTCTCTCCGGTCTGTTGCCTGACCCTAGCCCGCGCCGTGCAGCCGGATGTGCCGGATTGCACAGGTCCGGCGGCATTTCCTGTCGAATGTCAGACCCTTGCCCCTGCGCGCGGACTCGCTCAATAGTGACCCAGAGTAAAGACCCCGAAGGACCCTGTTATGAGTAGCCAGCTGAAGCTCGATCGGATCGATGTAAAGATTCTTGCCGAGTTGCAGCGCAACGGGCGGATTACGAATGTCGAACTGGCGGAATTGGTGGCGCTGTCGCCGTCGCCCTGCCTGATGCGGGTGAAAAAGCTGCAGCAAGCGGGATATATCACCGGTTACACCGCGCAGATTGACGTGGCAAAGCTGGGAGATACGCTGACGGTGTTCACCGAGTTTACCCTGAAGAACCACCGCCAGATCGACTTTGCCCGCTTTCAAGAGGCGCTGGAGAAGGTCGACAGTTGCGTGGAATGCCATCTGGTTTCGGGCGGCTATGACTATCTGGCGAAATTCGTCTGCGCGTCGATCACCGACTACCAGAACATCATCGAAGCACTGATCGACCGCGGGGTCGGCATCGATAAATACTTCAGCTTTGTGGTGATGAAGACGCCCTTTGTGAAGAACCAGATCCCACTGACGCGCCTGTTCGGGGATCGGGTGGGATAACGCCCCGACTTGCGGGGCGTGTCCTTAGCGGTTGGCGAATTGGGCGACCAGAGTGGGGTCTTGCTCGAGCCCCGCCAGCCAGCCGGTGTCGAGCTGCGGGATCGAGGAAATGAGCAGCCGCGAATACGGGTGCTGCGCCTCGGCGGACATGCGGGCGGCGGGCAAGGCCTCGACCACCTCGCCTTTCAGCATCACCAGCACATCGTCGCAGATCGCCTCAACGGTCGACAGATCGTGGCTGATGAACATGTAGCTGAGGCTAAGTTCGCGCTGAAGTTCCTTGAGCAGGTCCAGAATGGCTGCCGCAACCACCGTATCGAGGGCCGAGGTGATCTCGTCGCACAGGATCAGTTCCGGCTCTGCCGCCAAAGCACGGGCCAGGTTGATGCGCTGTTTCTGACCACCTGATAGTTCCCCCGGCAGTCGGTGCCGCAGGTTCGCGGGCAAGCGCACCATGTCGAGCAGTTCTTTGACCCGTGCCTCGCGGGCAGCGCCCTTCAGACCATGGTAGAAGGTGAGTGGTCGGCCAAGGATTTGCTCGATCGAGTGCGCGGGGTTCAGAGCTGTATCGGCCAGCTGGAACACGATTTGCGCCTTACGCAGCTGCTCTTTGCTGCGGCGTTTCAGGTCACCGCGCAATTCTTGGCCATCCAGCAGGATGCCCCCCTGATAGGGCGGCAGAATACCGGCGATGGCGCGGGCCAGCGTGGACTTGCCGCTGCCGGACTCCCCGATCACGCCCAAGTTGCGGCCCCGTTCCAGAGTGAAATTCACGTCCTTGAGGATTTTGATTTCCGGCTCGCCCTTGCGGATCGCGCCGTAGCCTGCGTGCAGGTGGATCACCTCTAGGATCGGTTTGGGAACCGCCTTTGCTTCGGGCTGAAACGGCTGGTGGGGCACGGGTTCGAACGCTGCCAGAAGCTGGCGTGTGTAGGGATGCGCGGGGTGGGTCAGGATTTGCTCGGTCGTGCCGGTTTCCTGAATTTCCCCGCCCTTCAGTACGATGATCCGGTCGGCAATCTGTGCCACAACGGCCAGATCGTGGCTAACGTAGACACCGGCCATTCCGCCCTGCTGCATCACGGATTTGAAGGCCCGCAGGACCTCAATCTGAGTGGTCACATCCAGCGCCGTGGTGGGCTCGTCAAAAATCACCAGCTTCGGCCCGCCGATCAGGGCCATCGCGGCCGATAGGCGTTGCAACTGGCCGCCAGAGACTTGGTGCGGATAGCGGTGGCCGATGTTTTCCGGGTCCGGCAGGGCCAAGGCGCGGAAAAGATCGACCGCTTTGGCTTCGGCCTCAGCTTTGGGCATCAGCTCGTGGATGGCGGTGATTTCGATCACCTGATCCATGATCCGCTTGGACGGGTTAAACGCCGCCGCTGCCGACTGGGGCACATAGCTGACCTCGGTCCCGCGCAGGGCCGCGCGTTTGCGCTCGGGTAGCGCGGTGACATCCGTGCCGTCCAAGATGATCTGACCGCCAGTGATCGAACAGCCCGTGCGAGTGTAGCCCATCAGGGACAGAGCAATGGTGGTTTTGCCGCTGCCTGACTCGCCGATCAGGGCGACGATTTCGCCGGGGGCGATCTCAAAGGACACGCCTCGGATGATCTCGACCTTGCGGCCTGCGTCGGTGACAGCGCCAATGCGCAGGTCGTTCACGGTGACAAGAGGCTGGGTCATCATTCGCTCCGATCCCGAATTTTGGTGGGCAGGTTGTCGATGAACATGTTCACCGAGATGGTCAGGGTCGCGATGGCAATGGACGGAAAGATCACCGCTGGCGCGCCAAGGGACAGACCTTCGATGTTTTCACGGACCAAGGCCCCCCAGTCCGCGTTCGGCGGCTGCACCCCAAGGCCAAGGAAAGAAAGGCCCGACAGCACCAGAACGATGAAGACAAACCGCAAGCCAAGGTCGGCTAGCACTGGGCCAAGTATGTTCGGGAAGATTTCGCGGGTGATCAGATAGGGCGTACTCTCGCCCCGTGCGCGGGCGACAGTAACGTAATCGGTCGCATTCACGTTCACGGCCAAGGCGCGGGCAAAGCGATATGAGCCAGGCAAATAGATCGCCGCCAAGGTCAGGATCAGAACGGGGATCGAGGAGCCAACGGCCGCCACGACCACCAGACCGAACAGCAAAGACGGGATGCCGTTGAAGGCGTCCAAGAGGCGCGACAGAATCATATCGAACCACCCGCCGATGACCGCAGCCACCATGCCAAGGATCACGCCGCCCGCACAGGCCAGCACGACCGAGGCCAGCGCGATCCCCACAGTATAGCGTGCGCCCATCAGGATGCGGCTAAAGATGTCACGGCCCAGATAATCGGTACCCATCCAGAAATCCGCTGTGACGGGGCCGAAATAGTCCCAGTCCACGATCTCTCCGGGCGGGTGCGGGGCAATCCACGGGCCGACGATGGCGACCACGGCCCAGAACAGGATCACCGCCAGACCGACACGGCCCACCCAGTTAAAGGAATAGCCCAGACGCTTCGGGGTCGGGATCACGAATGCATTGGATCGTTCAATCATCATCGACGAAGCCTCGGGTTGGACAGAATGGCAATCAGGTCGGCCAGAGTGATCAGCGACAGGTAGCTGACGCAGAAAATCATGGCGCAGGACTGGATCAGGGGCAGATCGCGGGTGGCGACCGCATCGACCATCAGCTTGGCGACGCCGGGGTAGTTAAAGATCGTCTCGACGATGATGACACCGCCCACCAAATAGCTCAGCGATAGCGCGACAGCGTTGGCGATCGGACCCAAAGCGTTGGGCAACGCGTGGCCCAGAACCATCCGGCGGCGCGAGGCACCTTTGAGCAGGGCCATTTCCACGTAGGGGGTGTTGATCGTCTCGATCACCGCGGCGCGGGTCATGCGGATCATCTGCGCAGAGACCACAAAAGACAGGGTGATCACCGGCATCGCATAAGCCTTTAGCATCGCGGCCCAACTATCCACGTTCGCGCCATAGGCCAGCGCGGGCAGCCACCCGAGCCACACGGCAAAGATCAGAACGGCCAGCGTCGCGACCATGAACTCGGGCACCGAAATGACCGAGATCGTCGCGACGGACACCATGCGATCGAACACAGATCCCTTCCACATGGCCGCGCCGATCCCGAGTGCCAGCGCGATCGGCACAGACACCAAGGTCGTCACGCCTGCGAGCCGCAGGGAATTGATCAATCGCCCGCCCATCAAATCGCTAACTGCCATCTTGTTCACATAGGATGTGCCCATGTCGCCCCCCGCCAGACCGACCAGCCAACCGACAAAGCGGTGCATGGCGGGCTCGTCCAGTCCCATTGCGGTGCGCAATCCGGCCACAGCTTCGGGGGTCGCGGCCTGCCCCAGCAGGATTTCGGCGACGTCACCGGGCAACAGCTCGGTGGCGAAAAAGACGGCAAAGGACACAATGACCAGCGTCAGCAAGGCAATGCCAAGCCGCTGGGAAACAAGGATCCATGGCAAGAGCGATTTGGGCAAACGGACACCTCGGCCAATTGGGAATTCAGGGAAAGGCCCGCGCCAGATGGCACGGGCCAAAGGTTGGCCTTAGGCAGCGCCGTCGAGCCAGACGTACTCGGCAAAGGCATAGCCCATCTGGCCACCCAGCGGGTTCGGCGCCAGACCCTTGAGATTCGACGAGATCGCATCGACGTTGGAAATGTAGGCGGGAATGATGGTGCCTGCCTCGTTTGCGACCATCTCCTGCATTTCCCAGTAGATCGAGGTCCGCTTGTCTTCGTCCAGTGCGCCGCGCGCTTCGACCAGCATGGAGTCGAACTTGTCCGACTTGTACTGGCTCTCGTTCCACGGGGCGTCCGAGGTGTAGAGCAGCGAGAACAGGATGTCCGGCGTGGGGCGCGGGTTGATGTTGCCGAAGTGCACGGGCGCCTTCAGCCAGTAGTTCGACCAGTAGCCATCGGAGGGCACGCGATCGACCTTGAGGTTCATGCCGATCTCGGCGCCTGCCTGCTGGACGATCATCGCCATATCCACCGACGAAGTCGCCGCGTCAGAGGCTACAATCGGAACCTCGGCGCCCATCAGGCCGGCCTTTTCAAAATAGAACTTGGCCTGCTCGGGGTCATAGGCTTTGGGCGCGATGTTGGGGTTGTGGTACTTGTTCGCTGCCGACACGGGCTGGTCGTTTCCGATTTCGGCCAGACCGCGGAACACCGATTTCTGGATGGCTTCGCGGTTGATCAGGTGCTTCATGCCTTCGATGAAGCCCTCTTTCATGCCGGGGTCCAGATCCTTGCGGATGTTCAGATTGGTGTAGTTGCCCGAAGTGGTGATCGAGGTCGCGACCGAAGGCTGACCTTCGAGCATCCGCAGCGAACGGGCGTTCACGGCAGCCGCCACTTGGATATCACCGGACAGCAGGGCGTTTACGCGGGCGTTGTTGTCGGGGATCGCAAAGTATTCGTAGCTGTCCAGATAGACAGTGTTGCCCTTGAAGTAATTGGGGTTTTTCACCGCAACCGAGCGTACGCCGGGTTCGAACACTTCGCAGATGAAGGGGCCGGTGCCGTTGGCGGTGGTGAAATCGGTTGTGCCGTCCTTGATGATCATGAAGTGGTGCAGCGCCAGAATGGTCGGCAGGTCGGCGTTGGGCGCGGCCAGCACGACCTTGACGGTGCTGTCGTCCAGTTTGGTGATCTCGGTCATCTGCTTGGCGATCGAGTTCACTTTGGAGCCAACCGCTTCGTCCAGATGGCGCTTCAGCGAGAAGACAACATCATCGGCGGTCATGGTCGAGCCGTCGTGGAATTCAACACCGGACTTCAGTTTGATTTCCCAAGTCTGCGCGTCGTCAGTCGAGATGCTCTCGGCCAGTTCCATTTCGGTCACACCGCCTTCGGCAAGGAAGGTAAGGCGGTTGTAGAAGGAACAGCAGCGCACGTAGTCGGTAGAGAGGGACGCCTTGGCCGGGTCCAGCGTATCAGCGGTCGAGGACGACCAACCAGCCGCCTTGATGCTGCCGCCAAAGACGGGGGTCGCTGCAACGGCTTGGGTCGCGCGGGTCAGCAACGAGCCACCAACGGCCATGCCGACGCCCGACGCCATCAGCATCTTGAGCAGTTCACGGCGCGAGGCACCGCGGCGGATCATGCCTTCGACCATCGCGTCGTCGCGGCTAGTCCAATTGTTGGGGGTGTTCTTGGTCATGTGTTTATTCCCTGTTGTTCTGTTGGAGAGGAAGACGGCCTTGCGATCTTGTCGCCGCATAAGCCTTTGAAGTTATTTTCCGAAGGCGGCGTCTGCAGCCTCGGCCAGTTCCATAAGCGAGTGGAAGTGGTAATCAGGTTCGGTGAACTCTTTGGGTTCGATGGTGCCGCCGTAGCCGTTCTGTGCGTGACGGCGCTGGATCCATGCGTTCGTCATGCCTAGTTCGCGCGAGATACCGATGTCGTGGTATTGGCTTTGAGCGGTGTGTAGGATGTCGGATTTGGCGCCGCCATCGGTCTGGGCCCACGCAAACACATGGTGGAAATAGGCGGGATCAGGCTTCTCCGTCTTGGTGTCGTCGGTGGTGAAGCCCGCGTAGAACGGATTGCCCAGTTTCTCGGCGAACTTGTCAAAGGCCCAGCGCTGCGCGTTGGTCATGGCGACCAGCTTGTAGTGCTGCTTGAGCTTGGCCATGGCGGCGGCGCTGTCGGGGAACGGTTTCGCGTCACCGACGCTGTCCACCATGAACTGACGGTATTCGGGGGTGTCGGGCAGACCGAAGGCTTCCGCGATACGGCCATAGCAGCGGCCCATATCGTCGGGGAACAGGCCCGCGCCGGGCTCGTAGCGAGCATCGCGGTACACGGCGAGCGCAGCCTCTCCATCGACATCGATGCCTTCTTTTCTGGCAATGGTGGCAAGGGCGTCTTTGATCGCGCCTTCGAAGTCGATCAGGGTGCCGACCACGTCAAAGGTCAGGTAGCTGAAAGCGGTCAAGGGTTTCACGGCAGTTGTGGTTGCCATTTTCGGCGGTCCTTTGTTGTCGAATGCGCCCGAGGGCGGCGGATCAGATGCCGGGAAACGAGGAGCAAACAGCAGAAGGTTCTGTCTGCCTCGGCGATGCGCAGCGAAGGCATTTTATGCACGCATCCCTTGTTTTACTGACCTATACGCTGGTCTTTCATTTCCCTGTTACACTCAGCTTGGCCTCAAACCCCGCAGGCAAAACGCTTAAAATGTGCGGGGCGGCGGCATATTCTGCTGAACTGGCACGGGACGCGGCATTTCGCACCGCAGCCCGAAAAAGCGTCTCAGTAGCCCCGCGATTGGTCCACCAAACCTGGGATATCATCGCCCGAGCGGAGCGCGCGGATCACGTTGAGCGCGTGTTCTGCACCCTCTGCGTAGTCGGTGACCGAGCCCACATGGGGCGTGATGATCACGCGCGGATCAGTCCAAGCCCAATGGTCAGCGGGCAAGGGTTCTGGATTGGTCACATCCATCATCACGCTGTGGATTTGACCGGAGTCGAGCGCCGATTTCAGCGCTTTCATATCCAGTTGGCCGCCCCGCCCCGCGTGAACCAGCATTGCGCCTGCGGGCAGTTGATTGAACACATCCTGTCCCAGAATACCGCGCGTTTCCTTGGTCAGGGGCAGCAGGCAGACCAGAAAATCGGTGCGCTGCAAGAAAACAGGCAGATCCTCTGCGCCGTACACCTCAATACCGTCCACAGGGGTCCCCGAGCGGCTCCAGCCCGCGACATCAAACCCGAGGCTCGACAGCGTCTGCGCGGTCAAAGCGCCAATCCGCCCCATGCCCATGATCCCCACGCGGCGGCTTTGGCTGGATTGGATGCCTTGGGATTTCCATGTTCCCGTCTTCGCTTGCTCTATGTAAGCGGGCATCTGGCGGTGCAGCATGAGCGTTGCCATAACCACCCAATCGCGGACCATGGGGGCGATGCTGCTCGCGATGGTACGCGTCAGCACAACGCCCTCTGGCATCGGGGGCATGTGATCCACGCCAGCCGCTACGCAGATCACAGCCTTTAGGTTGGGATAAATGCTCAGGTCGGCGGGGGGCTTCCAGCAAGCAATATGAGTGACTTCGGCGGGGTCGGTGACGGCCTCTTCGCCGATAATCATCGGTACGCCCGCAGCGTCGAAGATAGGCTGCCAAACCGCGGCGCGGTCTGGCAGAGAGGTATAGAGCAGCGCCATCAGCGCAGCGCCGCGCGGATTTCGGGATCATCGAGGGTCACGTCCAGCACCTTGCGGGTGCGTTCGATGATCATATCGATTTCCTCTTCGGTGCAGCAGAGCGGCGGCGCGTAGCCAAAGATGCCTTGGGCAAAGGAGCGGACGATCAGCCCATGCTCCCATGCACGGTCAAACAGGCGCGTGGCAGGCTGGACGCTGGCGGGCAGCGGGGTCTTGGCGTCCTTGTCGATCACCAGTTCCACGGCGGCCAGCATTCCGCGACCGCGCACATCACCGACCAGCGGGTGATCCATCAGGCCCTTCAGACCGTCCATCAGACGCGCGCCCATCTTCTCGCCATTCTCCAAGAGGCCGCCTTCGTACAGAGCTAGAACTTCCAGTCCGACAGCCGCCGAAACGGGATGGCCCGAGTAGGTGAAGCCGTGGCCGATCGCCTTGGCCCCTGCCCCATCGCTGAGGGTCTGGTAGACGTGATCCGACATGAACACCGCGCCCATAGGCACGTAGCCAGAGGTGAGGCCTTTGGCTGTGGTCATCAGATCAGGCACGATGCCCTCTTCGGCGCAGGCAAACAGCGGGCCGGTGCGGCCGAAACCGGTGATCACCTCGTCCGCGATGAACAGGACGCCGTATTCGGTGCAGACGTCGCGCATCGCCTTGATCCAGCCCTTGGGCGGCACCAGAACGCCGCCCGAGCCTTGGATCGGCTCCACGTAGAAGGCTGCGACTTTGTCCGCGCCGATGGCTTCGATCTTGGCCCGCAGTTCGGCGACCGAAGCGTCAATGATCGCCTGCGGGTCGGTGCCCACGGGATTGCGATACACATAGTGCGACGAAATCTTGTGCTGCCAAGGATAGGGCAAGCCGAACCCGTCGTGAAACGCGCTCAGCGCGGTCAGGCCGGCCCCGAGCGAGGACGAGCCGTGATATCCATTCTCGACCGAGATGAACTGGTCGCGATCCGGCTGACCTTTGGCGTGCCAGTAGTAGCGGACGAACCGAATGGTACTGTCCACCGCGTCCGACCCGCCCAGAGTGAAATAAACGTGGTTCAGATCACCGGGGGCACGTTCGGCCAGCGCCGCAGCCAGCTTGATCGGCGCCTCTGCCCCCAGATCAAAGTACCCAGTGGCATAGGGCAAACGACGCATTTGTTCGGTTGCGGCCTCGATCACAGACTCCTGCCCATAGCCCGCGTTCACACACCACAGGCCCGCGAAACCGTCGATCAACTCGCGCCCTTCGGCATCAGTGACGCGCGCGCCTTTGGCCGAGGTCAGGACGCGGACGCCGCGTGCCTCGTGGCCCTGAAAGGACGACACGGGGTGGATCAGGTGCTGGCGGTCCAGCTCGACAAGGGAATTGGTCAGCATAATCTTGCTCCGGAATTAGCCGAGTGCCTGAGACACGAGGGCGAAGGTTTTGAAAGGGGTGGGATGGGGCGCGTGAGCGGGCATCTGCATGGCGGTGCCGCCGCCCACGTGGGTCAGACCCAGCGTTTCCATGTGCCCGCCAAGGGCGTCCGAGGTCAGGTCGATCCGCAGGAATTTGCCTTTGACTTGGGTCGCGGCGGCGTCGATCAGGGCGCGGGCGGCGATCGCATCTTCGGCCACCACGGGGCCGACGACCATGCCCCTGCCAAATTCACGCAGCATGGCAAAGCCGCCGGCGGTCGTCAGGACGGTGCCGGTGGCGGCGATCTGTTCCAGCAAGGCATGGCGCGACATACCGGACGCGGCCTGATCGATTTTGGTCAGGTTATGCAGGTCGGCCTTGTCCTTTTTTACAGGCTGTTCGGGGGCACGCGCCTGCGCGATGCCTTGGTACTGGAGGATCTGGCCATGGGCGACAAACCCCAGCTTTTCATACAAAGGCAGGCCATCAGCGGTCGCCACCAGCCGCAGGGTTCTCCCCTGTCCCAGCGCGATGATCGCATCCATGAGGCGGCGGCCAAGGCCGCGTCCACGGCAGGCCTCGTCCACGATGATCATGTTCAGGGTCGCCACGTCGCCGAAATCCGAGCACAGGGCGGTGCCGACAATCTGATCCCCATCCAGCGCCACGACCCCTTGGGCGGTGGTCAGCGTCAGGGCCCAATCCGCGGCGCGGTGAGGCCATCCGGCCTGCTGCGACAGGCGCACGGCCCCATCAATGTGATCGTGACCGAAGGGGGCAAACGTGATCTGCTCAGGCGAAGGGGTGTTCAGGGTGTCCATCGTCATCGGGTCCATTCTGTTCATGGCCAGATTAGGAGGACGCCCACGGCATGATCCGTTTGATGCTGTGGCAGCGCGGCAGTTTGGGCTGCCTATGCCCCGCTTCGCCGCAGAAAATGCCGCTGGTGATTGGGGTTAGGCCGACAGGTGGCGGCCGAGTGCCAGAACCATCTGCGCGGCGGCATCTAGTTCGTGGGTGGTCAGGTATTCCTCTGGCTTGTGCGCGCGGGAGATGTCGCCCGGCCCGCAAATCACCGAGGGGATGCCCGCCTGCTGGAAAAGACCCGCTTCGGTGCCGTAACTGACTGCGCCGATTGAGGAATTTCCCGAAAGGTGTTCGGCGAGTTTGGCCAAGGGGGCCTCTGGGGCGAGGGCTAAAGCGGGATAGGACGAGATGATCTCGGCGGTCACTTCAGGCGTGCAGGATGCGATGATCGGGGCAAGCAGGGTTTCGGGGTCAACACCGGCGATGGCGCGGGCTTCGATCTGGGCCGATGCGTGGTCGGGTATGATGTTGACCGCTTGGCCACCCGCCACCGTCCCGATTTGCAAAGACGAATATGGGGGCGCGAAACGGTCATCGGAGGGGCCGGATTTCAGTGCGTCTGCCTGTTTCGCCGCCGCTAGTAGCACCGGAAGCAGGGCGTGAATCGCGTTTGCCCCCAGGTCAGGGCGAGAACTGTGGCCCGAGACCCCTTTGGCAGTTAGACGCAGGGCGGCTTTGCCTTTGTGCGCCAGCACAGGGGTCATGCCCGACGGCTCGCCCACAAAACAGCCCAAGGGCGCAGCGATCAGGTCAGGAAGGGCGGCAATCAGGTGCGGCACACCTTTGCACCCTGCCTCTTCGTCATAGGACAGGGCGATATGGATGGGCGGGGACAGGGGCATCGCGGCCAGATCGGGGGCCATTGCCAGCACAGCAGCGACATAGCCTTTCATATCGCAGGCCCCGCGCCCGATCAGCCGGTCGCCGTCACGGCGCAGGGTGAACGGATCGGCCAGCCACTCGGGTTCACCCGCAGGAACGACATCCACATGGCCCGACAGGATGTACCCTGGCACCGCAGGATCGCCGATGGTCGCCAGCAGATTATACCGGTCGCCCTCGGGCCCTAGCAGCAGATGATGCGGGATGCCGTGGCCGGTCAGGTAGGCGCTGACAAACTCCATCAGCGCGCCGTTGCCCTGCCCCACCACTGTCGGGAAACCAACCAACCGTTCCAGCATCTGCTCGGGCGTGTACCGATCCGCCATGACTTAGGACGCGATCACAAAGATTTTGCGCAGGGTTTCCAGCGTCTCCCACGTGCCGACAAAGCCGGGCTTCATAATAAAGCTATCGCCAGCGGCAAAGGTATGGCTTTCCCCGCCATCCTCGGTGATCACGCACTTACCCGACAGAATGTGACAGAATTCAAAGGTTTCGCCCTTCATCGAGATGGTCTTGCCCGGAGTCGTCTCCCATATGCCGGTGCGGATTTTTCCCCATTTGGAGGCTTCGGCGATGGCGGTGTCCAGCTCCCATGTTTGGTAGGCAGGGTTGCCCTCGATCAGGCGGTCGGGGGCGGCGGTTGCGCATACGGGGTCAAAGGTCGGCGCGGTGTTTACGGGCAAGAGTTTGGTCATGTCAGGTCCATTCCATTGGTCTGCCGCCAGAGTGCCCTGCCCGCTCCCGTGCCAGTCACCGAACATCGCTCCTTGGCGGCATCCCGTGCCGTGGACCCTCGGGGATACGCAATTTCATGCCACGAAACGGGCAAACGCGGCGCACTGTGCCTAGCTGCCCGCTCCAGACTGACAGCATCCAGAGAACGTCCAAGGACCGCTGACATGACCTTCCGCCCCAAATTCATCACCTTTGACTGCCACGGCACCATGATCCTGTTCGATATGGCCGGAGCCGCGCGCGACCACTATAGCGCGATGCTGACGCCTGCGCAGATGGACACATTCATCGCCGATTTCTCGGCTTACCGTCTGGACGAGGTGCTCGGCGCGTGGAAACCCTATGCCGAGATCGTGCACAACGCGCTGGAGCGGACCTGCAAACGAAACGGCATCCCCTTTGATCCCGCTGTGGCCGAGGACATCTATAACCGCGTGCCGACATGGGGACCGCATGCGGATGTGCCCGCCGGTCTGGCCAAAATCGCGCCGGAAATACCGCTGGTGGCACTGACCAACTCGATGAACGCACAGATCCCGCACAACATCGCGAAGCTTGGGGCGCCAATTGCCCATGTCTTCACTGCCGAAAGCGCGGGCGCTTACAAGCCGCAAATGAAGGCGTTTGAATACATGCTGGATCAACTGGGCTGCGGGCCGGAGGATATTCTGCACGTGTCCTCGAGCTTTCGTTACGATCTGATGACCGCCTACGACATGGGGATCAAGAACAAGGTCTTGGTGAACCGTGGCCACGAGCCTGCGAACCCCTATTTCGGCTACACCGAGATCAAGGATATATCCGAACTGCCCGCCGTTGTGGGCCTGTAAGCGGAGGCCGCTATGAAATACATGTCCTATTGGCATGACACGGCGGCGCCCTTTGCCGCCGCCATACAGGGCCCCGTGGAGGGCAAGGTCGATGTGGCGATCATCGGCGCTGGTTTCACGGGCCTGAGCGCCGCCCGCAAGCTGGCCCGCGAAGGGGTCAGCGTTGCTGTTCTGGAAGCCGACCATGTGGGTGCTGGCGGATCGGGGCGCAACGGGGGGCACCTGAACAACGGGGTCGCCCATGGCTATGCCGATGCCAAGGCGCATCTGGGGGCCGAACAGGCGCACAGGCTGTACCATGCCTATGACCGATCCATCGACATGATCGAGGATGTCATCCGCGAAGAAAACATCGCCTGTGACTTCCGTCGTTCGGGCAAGTTGAAGCTTGCGTCAAAGCCCTCTCACGTGGACGGGCTCAAGGCCAATTTTGACCTGATCCACAAAGAGGTCGACCCCGACACCCGCTGGCTGTCGAAGTCCGATCTGGCGGGCGAAGTGGGCGGCGAAGCCTTTCACGGCGGCATGCTATATGAAAAGTCCGCCATGATGCACATGGGCAAGTATGTGCAGGGTCTGGGGACGAGCGCGGCCCGTCACGGCGCGCAGATTTGGGAGAATGCGCCGGTTACCGCGCGGGACAAAACCGCAACAGGCTGGCGTCTGACCACCACAAAGGGCACAATCGAGGCGGGGCGCGTGATCGCCGCCACGGGTGCCTATGGTGGCCGGATCAAGGGATCGCCCTTGGGCTATTTCCGCCGCCGGATCATCTCGGTCGGGTCCTTCATCATCGCCACCCGCCCCCTGACCCCCGAAGAGATCAAGCAGACCGTGCCGGGGAACCGGACCTATGTGACCTCGATGAATATCGGGAACTACTTCCGCCTGTCGCCGGACAGCCGGCTGATCTTTGGCGGGCGGGCGCGGTTTTCGGCCACGTCGGACCAGCAATCGGACGCTAAATCGGGTGACATACTGCGCGCCAGCATGGAGCGTCTGTTCCCGCACCTCAAGGACATCCAGATCGACTACTGCTGGGGCGGCCTCGTGGGGATGACCCAAGACCGCTATCCCCGCGCGGGCGAGGCGGACGGCATGATCTATGGCATGGGCTATTCCGGCCACGGCGCGCAGATGTCGACCCTGCTGGGGCAATCTCTAGCCGATCTGGCGATGGGACGGACGGACACCAACCCGCTGGCGGGCATGGACTGGCCCACAATTCCCATGCACAGCGGCAAGCCGTGGTTCCTGCCTTTGGTGGGCATGTATTTCGGGCTGAAAGACCGCCTGAGCTGAAACGAAAGGGGCCAGATCGGCCCCTTTTTCTTTACCCCAGCGAATGCGCGGCAAGCCCGTAGGTCAGCGGCCCCTCTTCGGCGCGGCGCTGGCGGCCCAGATACATCTCTGTCACGGTGTCGAACACACCCAGCCCTGCCGCCGCGAGAAACGCTTTGAACGACTCGCTCTGTTGGGGCGTGTCCATGCGGGTGAACTTGCCCTCGCAGGCTTGGATCAAAGGCGCAACAAGTCGCATGGCAGTCGCGTCGTCTTCGGCGACGACAGGCCCGATCAACTCGCCCTTGCCAAAGCTCCGGCGGAGCGCGTAGCCGCACACGGCCCCGCCCCGCTCGGCCACGACGCCGCTTGAAACGGCCAGCAAGGCATCCATAACTTTGGTCCGAGTTGCGCCATAGGCGTGGGCGTCCAGCGCCATCAGCGCGGCGCGATCCTCTGGTTCCAGTCGGCGAATGGTCAGGCCAGACAACGGCTCTGGCGCGCGGAACGGGCGGGCGATCCCTTGGTGCTGCCAAATCAGGCCAACAGGGTCAAATCCCGCCGCCACATAGAGCCGATAGCCCGAACGCGTCGCACTTAGCCGCAGATCGCGTCCTGCGCAGTCCTGCATGATGTGTTGAAGCAGGCGGCGACCCGCCCCAAGGGATTGCAAACGCGGTGTGGTGACCATCATCCCGAGCATCGCGAAATTATCTGCGACAGGGAAATACATCGACGAGCCCAAGGGGCGCCCGATCGCGTCCAACGCGATATACCCTTGGCCCAGATCGATAAACAGCTCCAGATCGCGGGGACGATGGGGCCAGAACACGCCGACGGACAGCTCGTGCAACAGCCCGACGCGCGACCGATCCACCGGTTCGACCATCGCTGAGAACGTGTCAAGCACCAGCTCAGCCTCTTCGGGCAAGGGAGCCCCCGCCATAAACGCCGTCTGACGCTCTTCCGATGGGGTCACGGGGCTGGCGGGTTGCGAGTCCGTTGCGGGCATCATTGGTAATCGTATCCGTCTTTTGTTCGTGTCACGGGTGTCATAGGTGGCCGTCCGCGATGGGGCTTTGCCAGTATGGCGCGGTTCCAAAGGCGTTTTCTACCGAATACCGGCGCGCTCCGACAGATTATGCCGCTGCCAATTGGGATCGGCTTTGCGATCGTCCGGCGAAATTTGACCTGCGCGATAAGTGAAGAGTTCGTCATTTCGCCAAAGGGCATACCGGTCTCAGGGCTTTATTTCCGCACCGCCAACGTGATGCGCAGATCGCCAGTGCCTCAGGCAATGATGGCTTTGACAGCCTCACTGGCAGGAAGCCGCCGGACACGGAGGCTTTACACCCCATCGCAATCAGGCCGTGTATAGTGCCAAAGTCTGCTCCGTTCCAAAGGTCTATGAATGTTCCGCTCTGCCCTCTGCGCTTTGGCCGCGATTTCTATCTCTGCCTGTGTCGCAACCCCGCCATTGCCAAGCGAAACCGCCCCCACAGCCGCAACGCCTGCCGCCTCTGCCAGCAACGACGCTCAAATCATGTCCCTGATTAATGCAGAGCGCGCCAAGCTCGGGCGCCCTGCCCTGACGCCGGATGTGCATCTATCCAAGATTGCCCGCGAACACGCGGCACTCATGGTCCGAAATGACTTTTTCAGCCACGACGTGCCCGGTGGACTGACCTACGAACAGCGTATGGCCGCCGCGGGCTATGATGACAGCAATCACGGGGAAAACATATCTTATGGTCGGCAGGATCCGAGTTATACGGTGGCGGACTGGATGGACTCGCGGCTGCACCGAAACAACATCCTGGACCGGAAGTTCGAGAAGATTGGCGTTGGATCGGCGCGGCCCTACTACTACGTCACCATTTTCTCTGATCGCTAACAGGCCCGCATTTCGCGCTTTTCAATCGGTCCCGTTTTCTATTTGATCAAATTCCGTAGCGGGCGAAAGTGCACCGCATTCCATTGATCAAGCGGGACCTCTCATGACCCAGCCCTGCCCTTCCGGCGCGACCCTGACTGAAGCCGAAGATTTTCTGAAAGCTCACCCAGAGGTCGAAGCGGTCGATATCGTGCTGCACGACTCCAACGGGATCGGACGCGGCAAGATCATCCGGCGGCACGAACTGCTGGCTCTGTACAGATCGGGTCGGCATATCCCGATCTCGATCCTTGGTCTGGATATCTGCAGCGAGGACGTGCACGAAACGGGACTTTGCTGGGATCACGGCGACGGCGATTTGCGCGCGTGGCCCATTCCCGGATCGCTGAAGCTGCTGCACAACACCCAGCCCGCCCGCGCCGAGGTGCTGCTGTCGATGTACGAACTTGATGGCCGTCCGATGGGATCGGACCCGCGCCACGCGATGCAGCGGCAGGTCGATGCCTTTGCCGCGCGCGGCCTGAAACCGGCGGGCGCATTCGAGCTGGAATTCTTTTTGCTGGCAAACGAGCGGGACGCTGATGGCAGGGTGAAGCCCGCGAGCGACGTGCTGGATGGCCGCGCTCCGACTTACCGCACAGATGTCTATTCCGTGGACCACCTACAAGGCATGTTGCCCCTGTTCAACGACATCTATGCGGGCGCTGCAAAGGCGGGGATCAATGCGGAAACCGTAATCTCTGAATTTGCGCCCGGTCAGTACGAGCTGACCCTGAACTACCGCGAAGACATCATGCAGGCCGCCGATGATCTGGTGCGCCTGAAACGAATCGTCCGGCAGCAGGCCCGCGCACATGGGGTCACGGCGTGTTTCATGGCCAAACCGATCGAGGAGCATCCCGGATCGGGAATGCATTTCCACGTCTCAGTGCAGGACGAGACCGGTCGCAATATCTTTGCCGAAGAGGCTGGCGCGGGTTGGACCGACACGCTGCTGCATGCGCTTGGCGGGCTGCGGCAAACCATGGGCGAGTCCATGTTGGTCTTTGCCCCGCACCTGAATTCGTGGCGACGCTTTGCCAATCAGAGCTATGCGCCGGTGAACACTGCTTGGGGGGTGAACAACCGATCCGTGGCCCTGCGTGTGCCCGAGGGTGATCTGAAATCCCGCCGGATCGAGCATCGCCCCGCTGGCGTGGACGCCAATCCCTATTTGGTGGGCGCGACTGTTCTGGCGGGCATTCTGCACGGGCTGGACAACCAGATCGACCCCGGCCCGCAGACCAAAGGCAACGCCTACGAGACCGAGGATCGCGCCAACATCCCTCGCGACTGGCGCGAGGCGATCGAGGCCGCCAAGGCTTCAGAGTTCCTTCAGACAGCCCTTGGTGCGGACATGCACCGCACTTTTACCGAGGTGAAGGCCGCAGAATACGCCCGCGTGGCGCGGACGATCAGCAACGTGGATTTCGACCTGTATCTGCACTCGATCTGACGGGAACCCTTAGGCCAAGGGCTCGCGCATATCGCGGTCCAGCATTTCGCCGTGTTTCTTCTGCTTCAGCAGTTCGCGGGCCTTGGCGTATTCGGGATCGTTCCAGAACATCAGGCACCCGTTGCACCCGCGCCCGCAGCAGCCCTCGACGCCCTTGCGAGAGGTCCGCGCGCGTTTCTCCATCGCGTCCGAGCCAATGGCCTCTTGCAACTTGCCGACCTGAGACTTGTACGCCCCTTCGCGGGCTGTCTCCCCAAGTTCAATGCGCTGCGCGGTCTTGTCCAGCTTGAGGCGGCGCCAGTCTTCGTCCAATAGCATCGACTCTTTGCGGACGATAGTGAAGGCAGGGAAGTTTCGGCGGACGGTTTCGGGATCTTCGTGATCGAACGCACTGTAGGGGATAAAGATCACGTCCTGACGGCTGCCAAAGACGCTCTCCACCGGTTTTTCGGGGCTCTTGATCGTGGTGTATTCATAGAGGCGCAGCAGCACCGGTTCCGCGCGGCTGTCAGGCGGCAGGAATTCCATGACATCGCCCGCGTCCAGACGGCTGCGAACCTCTAGCACCAAGCCATCCTCGCGGGCCTCGCGCACGATGCCGGCGTATTCCCACGGGGCCATCGCCTTGGTGTGTTCGTAGTTGTGGGCGTAGTTCTGCAAGCGCCCCTCGTGGAAGGCAATGGTGTAGCCGCGACTGCCTGCGCCCTCTAGCTCGCGCATGTATTCGTCGGGGCGCCAGCCTTCGGGATCGCGATAATAGTCGTCGATGGCACGGCGATAGGCGCGGGCCACGGTGGCAACGTAATAGGGGCTCTTGTTCCGGCCTTCGACCTTCAGGCTATCCACACCGATCCGCAGCAGGTCGTTCAGCTTGGGCATCAGGCACATATCTTTGGAGTTCAGGATGTACGAGCCGCGAATATCCTCTTCGATGGGCATCAGCTCGCCCGGACGTGCGCCCTCTTCCAGCACCCATTCGAAAAGCTTGCTGTTGTTTTCGTCCAGCTCCAGTTCCTTGATGGTGCCGTCCTTGAGGCGCAGGTGTACCTTGTACTGCCAACGGCAGGAGTTGGCGCAGTTCCCTTGGTTCGCGCCCCGCTCTGCCATAAAGTTCGACAGCAGGCAGCGCCCCGAATACGTCATGCACATCGCCCCGTGGACGAAGCTCTCCAACCGTATATCGGGGCAGTTCTCGCGGATCTCTGCCATCTCGGCAAAGGTCACCTCGCGGGCCAGCACCACCAGATCAGCGCCTTGATCCTTCCAGAAATCCACGGTTAGGGAGGAACACACGTTCGCTTGGGTTGAAATGTGCAGGTTGATGCCGGGCGCGTGCTTGCGGACGTAATGGAACACTCCCGGATCAGCGATGATCACGCCGTCGGGCTGGATGTCTTTCAGCGTTTCCACATACTCGGCCAGCTTGGGGATGTCTTTGTTGTGGGTAAATAGGTTCAGCGTCAGATACACCCGCACCCCATGCTGGCGGGCAAAGGCGACGCCTTCTTTGATCTCTTCCAAAGAAAACTTGGACTTGGTGCGCAGGGACATATCGGGCGTGCCCAAATACACCGCATCGGCTCCATAGAGGACGGCGACTTTCAGACGCTCCAGCGATCCTGCGGGCATCAAGAGTTCGGAACGGCGGTCGGTCATGGCAAGGGTCTCGTGCTGGTCGCCGCCAATAGAGACTTCGCCAACCTGAAATGGTCAGCGCCAGAACATGGCGGCGCGGGCTGGATTTGGGAATTGCCGTTCCCTTAGCGAAATTGCCCCCCGAGCGCCAGACATTCCTCAGGCCTGCGGTCAGATGTCATTGCGTGGGATGCGCAGCACCTGCCCTGCAAAGATTTCATTCACATCGTCAAGGATGTCCTGATTGGCCGCAAAGATCGGACCGTAGTCCGGTGTGCCGTACATCTGCTGCGCTATGCCGATCAAAGTATCGCCGGACTGAACCGTATAGGGTTGCCACCCCGTATATCCCGGCAGGATGAGCGGACCGTATAGAATGGGCATTGTCACCGACGGGCCATTCTCGTTCCCTGTGTCATCAGCGAGTGTCAGTATCAGGCGTGGCAGCTTAAAGGCCTTGTCCTCTGGCACAGAGACCGAATCCTGAAACTGCTTCAACCCCACCGAGCCGACTTGGATGTGGGTGACATGCTCGTCGTGGCCTTCTGTCAGGCGAACGGACAACGTACCCTCAAAGGCTGCGGCCATACCGGAAATCAGGATCGTGCTGTCCACGAGGTCGTATGGTTGGGGCTGCTGAATATCGAGTGTCACGACCATAAAATTCTAACTCCGGTTAGGGAAACCTAAAAAACAACCTATCCGTGTATCCTGTACGATTCCCCGCATTATTGGAAGAAAACTCTGATTCACATCTTCTCCCAAAAGCAATTCTACAATTGCAACAATCAACCCAAGCGAAACTTATACTCTTTTAGTTACATACGTGCGGATATAATTAAAAACTATCGTTAAATACCAAAGATATAATTGGCTTGATCTTTCGATCTTTGGCGTTCCATTGCGGATAAGTCACGTAATTATAACTTAATAACGCCTCAATCAGACCCTAGATTGCGGGACACAACTTTGCCCGAGTTAAGTTCGAGAGTGCTATGCCGATATCTTCTACGTTCCAGGTTCTCTACCTAGGCCAACTGTCGCTGATCGACACTGTTCAAGGCGATGAGACCGCGGAAAATGCTGCGGGCATTCTGGGGTCATACTATGATAGCGGCAATCCCGCTTATGATCACACACATCAACTTACCGCAGATCGCCTGAGTGAAGACGACAACGACACCTACGATGTCGACAACGGCGGCGGCCACGATCGGTTTCGAATAGACGGTGGTAGTCCGCGCGATTTTGATGCTGTTGCTGAGTACAGCATTACGCTGACCTACCTCGATGGAACGACAGCGAATATTACCGCTTATGTCTTCCAAGATACCAACGGTCATACCTATCTCGCGCCCGAAACGTCGAACAACTCTGATCAACAAGCGCTAACCGCCAAACCGATTGAGTCGCTGAGCCTGAATTCAGTCACCCGAAACACCGGCGACAACAACGGCGACCTCCATGGGTACCGCGAAGACCAAAATTTTGCTGGCCCTGTCGACGGGACATCGGGCAACGACAACATGGGTTTTGGCTATGTCGATGCCGAAGGACATGCAATCGATGACAACAGCAACGTCATCTACGGCAATGACGGAAACGATACGATCGATGGCGCCGGAGGCAACGACTCGATCGATGGTGGAACCGGCGACGATACCATTTACGGGGGGACCGGCGCGGACACCATCGACGGTGGCATCGGTGCGGACTCTATTCGCGCTGGCGACGAAGACGACCTGATTTACGGTGGCGATGGCAACGACACCATCTACTACGGCGATGGCAACGACACCGTCTACGGCGGCGCGGGCAATGACCTTATCGATGACGTCGAGTTCGATCACCTCATGGGTGAGGCTCTGATTTATGGCGGAGACGGTGATGATACCGTCTGGTCGGGCGCTGCTTCGGAAACGATCCATGGCGACGCAGGAAACGACGAAATCCATGCCGAAGAAGGTGACGACTTCCTGTATGGTGGCGAAGGGGTGGACGTCCTCTGGGGCGAACAGGGCAATGACTATATCTCCGGCGATGGCGGGAGCGACTACCTCATTGGTGGCGAAGGAAACGACACGCTCGATGGGGGTACGGGGAACGACAGCCTATATGGCCTGACTGGCAACGATAGCCTGATCGGTGGCGACGGCGACGACTACTTCTACTATGTGCCCGGCGATGGCTTGGACACGATTGCCGATTTCAACTTCGGCAACACCGGTTCGATTTCGGACGGGATCAACACCAACAACGACTTCATCGACCTGTCATCCTACTATGACTCGATGAACGAGTTGCGGGCTGACTGGTTGGATGACGGCATCCTCAACCAGTCGAACGCCGCCGACTACTCGAACAACACACAGTTCGCTGGCGGGGACGGTATCGTCTTCGAAGGCGCGACGATCAGTGACTTCACGACAGACACAACCGGTGTCGTCTGCTTTACCGACGGCACGATGATCCACACCGCCAAAGGCAACCGGCCGATCGAGGAGCTGAAAATTGGTGACTTGGTGCACACTGTCGATCGCGGGCTGCAGCCCATCAAGTGGATCGGGGCATCGCATTACACCGAACAAGACATGATCGAGAACCCCAAGCTGCGCCCGATTGTGGTAAATGCCCGGGTGTTCGGTTCGGATCGTGATCTGGTGGTCTCTCGTCAACACGCATTCCTGCTACCCGAGCAGGATAGGCTGGTTCGCGCGATCCAGATGGTCAAGGCGGATGTGGCCGGCGTGCGCGTTGCCAAGGGCCGCAAGCGCGTCACCTACTACCACATCATGTTCGAACGTCACGAACTGATCTACGCCGAAGGCATCGCCACAGAAAGCATGTATCCCGGACCGCAAGCGCTGCGGGCTTTGTGCACCGAAGCCATTGATGATCTTCTCTCTGTCTTCCCTCAGTTCACAATGATCGGCTCATTGGCCGAAGCGGAACTGGCCTATGGGCCAACCGCCCGAAGGATGCTGGACACGGCGGACCTGAGAGCTGCGGCCGCATAAAAAAGGAAACCGGCTCCCCCCGTACGCGGCAGGTCTCTGAGGCGCTTTGCTCTCGACAATTGTCGTGTCCGCGGCTGTTGGGTGGCTCCAACCAAAAGGCAAAGCCGACGTCGGGCCCGAAGTTGACCTTTCGTCTGTTGCCATCAATACCTCGGAACGCTTCCAATCTATTCTGAACCAGGGCTGCTTTTTGCCGCTCGGATGTGCATCAGCATCGCCCGCTCTAGTGCCTGCCAAACGCAGTCGACGCGCGGCGTGTGTCGCAGAACCTCTGGCGCAGTAAGCCAGACTGGCAGCCCCGGCGTCTGCACCTCTGGCAACAGGCGCTCCAGTTGATCCTCTTCGCGGACAAGGCTCACCTGCCCAAAGCCGATGCCACAGCCCGCGCGCACCATCTCCCAGTAGACGGACTGGTTGTCGGTCCGCAGCACAAAGCTGTCCCGCGTTGCCTCAACCCCAAGGGCACGCATCCCTCTGAGCAAAAGGTCACTTCGATCATAGCCGATCAGATCGTGATGCTTCAGATCTGACAAATGCGTCGGACGACCTTTCCGCGCAAGGTAGCTTTGGGCGGCGAAAATCCCGATGGGAAGGTCGCCAAGATGGCGGGTGATCATATCCAACTGTTTGGGCCTGTACATTCGCAGCGCGACATCCGCCTCGCGAAAGAGCAGGTTTTCGGTCCGGTCCGACGGCACCAAATCAACATGAAGAAGCGGCGCCGTTTCACGCAGCTCCGCCAAGGCGGCGGGCAAGACATAATGCGAGATCGCCACCGATGCCGTTATCCGCACAGTGCCGGACAGCCCCGGATCGGCGCCCGCAGCCGCAAGGCGCATTTGTGCGGCTGCCTCTGCCATCTTGATTGCGTGGGGCAGCAGTGTCCGCCCTGCTTGCGTGATCGCAAGACCTCTGGGTTGTCGGAAAAATAGCTCCACGCCCAGCGCCTTTTCCAGCGCATGAACCTGACGCCCCACCGTCGGTTGCGAGCTGCCCAACGCCCGTGCCGCGCCGGACAAAGATCCAGTCCGAGCAACACATGCGAACACCTTGAGCAGGGTCCAGTCCAGATCCTCAAATGGCACATCCATTCACCAATGAATACCTGATCTCTAGATTCTGGCAATTTTTATATCTCTATGAATGCCTCAAAATTCTATCAGGAGTTGAAAACGAGGAGTTTTGAAATGACTGGCACAGTTCTCATCCTTGGCGCTAGCGGCAAGATCGGCCGTCATGCTCACAAGGCGTTCAATGCGGCGGGTTGGACCGTACGGCTCTATGATCGCAAGGCCCGCGATATGACAGCCCAAGCCAAAAGCGCGGATGTCATCGTAAACGGCCTAAACCCGCCAAACTACCACAACTGGGCCGAGCTCATCCCTGAAATCACCGCGGATGTAATTGCTGCGGCGCGGGCAAACGAGGCCACCGTGATCATTCCAGGCAACCTATATGTTTTTGGTGACAGGCCGGGGCTGTGGGACGAGGCCACGCCGCACCGCCCCGTCAGTCGCAAAGGTCACATCCGCGAGGAAATGGAGCGCGCCTATGAGTCTGCAGGCATCCAGACGATTATACTGCGGGCCGGAGATTTCATCTCGGCGACCGCTGGCGATGACGATCTGATGGGGATCGTCCATCTTCGTGCCATTCGCAAGGGCGTGGTCACAGCGCTCGGGGCGCCGGATGTCATGCACGCCTATACCTATCTGCCAGATTGGGCCAATTGCGCAGTTCGGCTGGCTGAGATGCGCGCACAGCTGCCCGCTTGGACGGACCTGTGCTGCGGCGGCATGAATTTTACGATCTCGGACCTTGCCCGAGCTCTAGAAACCGCGACGGGCCGCAACCTGAGCGTCAAGGAATTCGCGTGGTGGCAAATGCGTCTGGCCGCACCTGTCTGGGAATTGGCACGCGAGCTCTTGGAAATGCGGTATTTGTGGCAGACACCCCATCGCCTTGGGTCCGAACGTTTGGCCAAGCAGCTGCCTGATTTTCATTGCACAGATATTCAGAAGGTTATGACGGCAGGCCTACCTGCGGACATGCACAGGCCGGATTACCCCCAGAATGCGGCGGTGACGTTGTGACCGACCAACCACACAAGGTAGATCAGCGCGACATGCAAACCTTGATCCCGACTTCAATCGGGATCAACAGACTTCGCGCATCAGCCCTCTGGCACGGTCAGCGCCTCTGACATGGCAGAGGCTGGCAAGTCGAGCCGCGTGATCCCTAATTCTTCCATGAACCTCTGTTCCATGCGTGTCAGAGGGCCATCAATCAGGGCGATATGGCCCGACGACGACCGCTTTACAATCTGGCGCGCAAAGGTCCGAAGCATCTGATCGTCGAACCGGCACCCCACGAACAGGAATGGCCGACCGGTCCGGCGCATCTGGACTTCTTCGGGAATCGGGCGCTGGATGTCGATTTCGGTCAGGACTTCAACGTAGTCGCTATCTGACAGCAAGAAGCTGGAGCCTTTGGCAGCGCGGCCATGGGGCTTGTAGACCAGCGTGTCCCACGCGGGATCCGGCGCGTCGATTTCGCTTCCCGCGCTATCATAGGTTCGCGTGAAGATGTCGATCCACTCCCCATTGCGGCTCACCCCTTGGACAAGGCCCCAATTTCCCGGTTTCATCGCGTCCAACAGACCATCATCGTACCAGACATCTACAACCAAGGGCGGCTTGATGCGCGCGATCCAGTCATAGATCGGGTTCGCCCCTGCTCCGCTGTCCGCAAAGGCGCGCTGGACAATGTCATTCAGGGTCGCGCGGAATTTGCGGCTTTCGACATATTGCGCAACGGACCACATGTTGCCCGAGGCGCGGCGGGGCGCGCGCACCTCTGCCTCGATCTTGGCACACAGGGCTTCGGGCGTGGTCGGTGCGCTGCCGCCCGACAAGGCCGATACGCCCGGCCCCAGATAGGCGACGCGTTTGCCGCCTGCGACTTCGTTCATGGCTTCTTCTAGGATATCTAGATCAGACATGGCTCAATCCTCTTCTGCGGTGGTCAGGCGGCGGGCCTCGACGGTGATGGGCAGCTTGGGATCCTCGTCAAATTCAGGCATGGCAAAGACCCACCCGTTCGCCAGCTTGGCCCAACCGCCCCAAAGTTCGGGCTTTTCCATCTCGACGATCATCTCTTCGAGGTCCTTTTTGGGCACATAGGCCTCGAGGCCCTTGGGGGTTCTGCGGATCATGACCTTCATTGGGCGGGTTCCTTTTCGGGGCGGGTAACGATGTGGGATTGCAAATCACTGCTGCCGGTCAGGCGGGTGCGATCGGGGTCGGCCGGAGTCAATTCGCGTTCGCGCATTCCGACGATGCTGCCGCGTCCCACGAAATCGACCGCGTAGATGTAAAACTGCTGCAAAAAGACGCCGATATCGCGCACATAGCCTTCGTCGCCCTTGCGGACCACGGTCTCACCGATCTCTTTGCCGGCCATAGTGCCGTCGTTCTTGACGTTTTTCTTGGAGATCACCTTGTCTCCCGGCGCGAAGGCCGGATCACGGTAGACCTCGATTTCACGGTCGTCTGTGGACATGGGTCAAACTCCTTCTTTCAACTGTTGGAGACGCAGAGCGGCGGTCTCTCGGATGATGTCTTCGGGGTCGTTCAACAGGGCTTGGGCATCCTCTGCACTGCCCTCTTCGGCGGCAACGTGGCGCACGCGCAGATCTGCATCCCCGACAAACAGGCTGGGGCGGCGCAGCGCAGCCTCGCGGCGCACCAGAGGGTCCGGATCATTACGGAAACGGTCCAGCCAACGCTCCCCGATGCGGCGAGCCACGATGCGGCGGATTTCAGGATCCTCGTCGGGGATCATCACCGGAAGCATCCCAGACTCTGCCCGGCGCGCCACGATTGACCGCACATAGCTGTCCTCGTCCGAGCACATGGGCAAAAGCCGGTCCAAAGGCAGCCTGTGAGCCACGGCGATCCGCACGCGGCGGTCGGGATCCTTGATCTTGCGCTCGGCATGTCGGCGCGGCAGGCGCAGGATCGCCATGGCTCGCACACCTGCATCCTGATCCGTCAAGAGCCGAGCTAACCGAAAGACCGAGGCCACCCGCGCGGCATTCATCCGCGTCTCAAAATAGGGATGGCTCAGACATTCGTCCGCATGGTCTGGGTTGAGCAAAAAGAATCGCTCGATCCGCTTGGCGTACCGGTCATGAGCACAGGCCCATCCCTGCCCGCATTGCCCCCGATCCAACAGATCGCGGTAGCGGCAGGCGGCGCAGTCCAGCGCGTTGCCCTGCCAGTCGACCGGTGCGGGACCTTCGGGCATCGGATCAAGCCGGAACGCAGGTTTCGGGCACCGGACAGACCTCGGCGCATTGGGGGTTGTCGTAGCTGCCCTTGCATTCGGTGCAGAGCTCTGGGTCGATAATATAGGTGTCGCTTTCGAACTTGATCGCAGCGTTGGGGCATTCGAATTCGCAGGCACCGCACACGGTGCAATTGGACTGGATAATCTGAAGGGCCATGCGGGTCTCCATTCGCGGCAAAGGGATCAATCCTGGCGGCGCGGGAGAGCGCGCTGCCCCTACGGTGTCTGGACTTAGGCGGTTTCGATTTCTGCCGCAGGTAGGCCATGACGTGCCCGATAAACGGCCGAGACTGCGGTCTCGATGTAGTCGTAGGCGTAGTCCTGAATGGCGGTGATCCCAGCCTTTTCCAGATCCTCGCGCGGGCAATCGCCGATTTTGGCACAAAGGATGGTGTCGATCCCCTCGAGGGTTTTGATCACCAGTTCCAGCTTGTCTTCTTCGCCATAGCCGCCCACGCAATAATTGTCACAACGGCGGTGGGTAACAAAGCGGACGCCCTCTGCGTCGACCTCGAAAATCTGGAACTCGGTCGCATGGCCGAAGTGTTGGTTTATACGACCGCCTCCTTTGGTGGCCACAGCGACCAAAAGCGCCTCTGCTTCGTCCGCCACAGCAGCATCGGTTTCCGCCTTGGCCACGGCGGCGGCGTTCCGGCGGTCTTCGCGTTCTTTGGCAACCCATTCGCGATAGGTCTCGCGCTTTTCGGGATCGTAGGTGACCTCATCGGGGACCAGATCCATTGTGAATTCCTGACCCCGATCCTCGCCCAAGAGACCAACCGCATCCGCACGGCATTGGCGGCAATGCTTCATCAGGTTTGCGCCGCCCGCACAGGCATCCTGCAATTTCTTCAGTTCCGCAGCGGTCGGGCCGCGCTGGCCCTCAAGGCCAAAGACCGTCCCGTGCTCGGGCGCGGAAATCAGCGGCATGATGTTGTGCAAGAAGGCCCCGCGCTTCTTCACCTCTTTATTCACCTCGAGCAGGTGTTCGTCGTTGATCCCGGGGATCATGACAGAGTTGACCTTCACTAGGATGCCCCGCTCGTGCAGCATATCCAGCGATTGCATCTGGCGCTCGTGCAGGATCTGGCTGGCCTCTAGGCCCATGCGGCGTTTGTGTTCGTAGAAAATCCAAGGATAGATCTTTGTGCCGACCTCGGGGTCGATCATGTTGATCGTCAGGGTCACGTGGTCGATGTTCATATCCAGCAGGTCATCAACATGATCGGGCAGCGCCAGACCGTTGGTCGACAGGCACAGCTTGATATCGGGCAACGTTTCCGCCACGCGCTGAAAGGTCTCTTTGGTCTTGCGCCAATCATAAGCGCTATCCCCCGGCCCCGCGATCCCCAACACCGACAGTTGCGGAATCTCGTTGGCCACCGCAATGACTTTACGCGCGGCCTGCTCGGGGTTCAGGCGCTCTGAAACCACACCGGGACGGCTTTCGTTCGCGCAGTCGTATTTGCGGTTACAGTAGTTGCACTGGATGTTGCAGGCGGGCGCAACGGCTACGTGCATCCGAGCGAAATAATGGTGGGCCTCTTCGGAGTAACATGGGTGGTCTTTCACCTTTGCCCACGTCGCCGGATCCATGTCTTCGGGCGCATCGGACGATCCACAACTGGACGAAGAACACCCTTCGGACTCGAGTGCCTTGGTCAGGCTGTCCTTTGATCCGACCGAAAGGCCGTTAAGTGAAATCACATTGGCGGTCATGGCGTTTCCTCGCTGTTGCGTCACTGGTCCTGTCTGTCTGAATGGATACAGCAACGAAGAGGCCAAGCAGCTAAGCCCATGAATTCTCTTCTTTTGTCGTGTTCTTTGTCCGGTGTGTGACAATGCATCTGCAGCATAGGGACAAAAGCAAACGCGCGGGACCACAGGGCCGCCGCGCGTTTAGGTCTGGGGTCGTCTCTCTGGCTTTAGATTTTACGGACCTCAACATCGTACTTCTGCAAAGCATAGGCGATCTGGCGGGGTGTCATCCCCAGTAGCCGTGCGGCCTTGGCCTTGACCCAGCCTGCCTCTTCCATGGCGGCAATCAGCTCCTCGCGTTCAGTATTGGCGGTTTTTTTACGTACGAGGCCGCTGGTCTCGCGCTCTGGCGCGTCTTCTACCTCGGGCTCATCGTCTATGGGCTGGCGCCGAACACTGGGGGTCAGAACGCGGCCGACCGCGAGCCCACCAATGGGCGAGGCTCCCTCCTGCAAACGCCAGAGTTCAGCGGAAAGGCACGATCCCATATTACAAGCCAATTCGCGCCCCAGAACCACCGCACCATCGGACAGTGCCGCCGCACGGTTCACACAGTTTTCAAGCTCTCGCACATTGCCCGGAAACTTGCATTTGCAAATCGTTTCAAAGGCATTCGGGGCAAAGCGAACTTCGGTCCCATTCGTTTGGTTGAACCGATCCAGAAACAGTTGCGCCAAGGGGCGGATGTCCGAGGGACGTTCTCTGAGCGGCGGCAGTACAATCGGGACCACGCAGATACGGAAGTAAAGATCGGCGCGGAACAGCCCCCGCGCGACGGCATCCTCCAAATCACGGTTCGTGGCGGCGACAATGCGGGTATCAACCTTGATGGTTTTGGTGCCGCCGACCCGCTCGAACTCGCCCTCCTGCAAAACGCGCAGGAGTTTGGTCTGAAAGGTCGGGCTGATCTCGCCGATCTCGTCCAGAAACAGCGTACCCCCATCCGCCAACTCGAAACGCCCTTTTTTCAGAGTGTTGGCACCGGTAAAGGCACCCTTCTCGTGGCCAAAAAGTTCCGACTCCAGCAGGGTTTCCGACAAAGCTGCGCAGTTTACGCGAACAAATGGGCCTTTGCTGCGGTTGGACTGGCTGTGCACGGCGCGGGCGAATAGTTCTTTGCCTGTCCCGCTTTCACCGCGCAGCAGCACTGGCGTACGGGTTGCGGCCACGCGTTTCACCTGCGCGATCACATCGGCAATGGCGGGACTGTCGCCGACAATCCCTTCGACTTTTACGCGCACCGGCTTGTCCCCGCGCTGCTCGCTCATGCTCTGCAACAAGCGACGGGTGTCGGCTTGGGCGCGCTCACGATCCCTGGCAATCACACGGCGAAAGCGCAAGGCTTGTTCCAGAAGCGACGCAACCATGGTTAGCACACGCACATCTAGATCCGATTGCCCTGCCCGTGGACTGTCATGGCTGCGAAATGCTGCCAGTACCCCCAGAACAAAGTGGCTCTGATCGGGATCGCGCAGGGGCACGGCAATCATGGTCTGTCCAGTTCCGCGCAATCGGGGCGGCACGGCATCGGCACCGAACTCTTCTTCCAGATCAAAGGACACCAGCGGCACCCCTGACTTGAACATCAGCCGCGCGACTTTGGTTGGAAAAACCTCTGATGGCTCAGTCCCGACAGTCATCGGAAACGTGGTGGCGGCGATGACATAAGGATTTGTTTCCCGTGGCGCTTTTTCACCATCGGACCTTCGCTCGGATAAAAGAGCCAGAACACCGTGTTTCAGGTCCAGAAATGATGACAGAACATTCAAAATTTCCGGCACGACCTCGATCGGATCGGGGGCCGTGGCAAAGGTCTTGGCTATCGCATAGATCGCATCCAGCGCCATGCTATTCGTGGCACTGCGCGCGATATCTGCTGGCTTTGAGGCGCCGTCACCGGTCAATGGGACGGCGTCTTCGGGCTTGCTGTGCAAATCAATCATCCTCGAAGCGTCCTATCTGGCAGCTCCTCCCATTGAATTACGACGTCCGTAGCCTTCCTCCAAAGGCCGCCACGAGGGCAGACATCGCAAATCCAGATTAGCAGAGGCCCATTCCAAGAAGGGACGTTGTTGCGTAAAAACCCCAATTTTTATTGGACGAAACCGAGATCGCCCGTTCGCTGTGCAGTCCGCACACAGGGAAACGACATTCTTGTTGGGTGGGGCGGTTTCAGGCCTCGGCAGCGATGGCTTTGCGGCGTCGGTCGTAAGACGACCCGAGTCCCAAAGCGACTCGGTATTTGGCGACAGTGCGACGTGCGATCCGAAGACCGGACTCGCGGGCCAGCCTCACGATCTGGTCGTCGCTCAGCGGATTTGAGCGGTCCTCTGCCCCGATCACCTCTTGGACAAAATTGAGCGCACGGTCGCGCGACACAGCGGCTCCGCCTCCCGTTGCTTTGACAGCACGTGCAAAGAAGGCGCGTAACGGCAGCGCGCGCGTGGGCGTCTGGATCATCCGGCCCGACAGTGCTCTGCTGACGGTCGAGGCATGAAGGCCAACCTCGGCCGCAACATCCTCTAGGCTGAGCGGCTCCAGATAGGCAGAACCTCCGTCCAGAAAGGCGCCTTGCCGCGCCACCAAAACAGCGGCAGAGCGCAGCAATGTATCCCCCCGCCGCTCCAACGCCTGCGCCAGTTCGCGCGCTTCGTTCAATGCTCTACGACGATCGGCGGCGGCATCCTCGTCCAATGTGCCGTCTTCCGTGCGTTCATCCCGAATCGTGATCGTGGCAGAGGTCGCTCGGTTTAACTCGACCACCCACCCTTGGTCCGTCTTGGTGGCAATCAGATCTGGGGGAAAGACGGGCGTGGGGGTGTGGTCAAACGCCATGCCTGGTTTTGGTGAAAACGCCCGCAGTTGCGCCACAATTTCTGGTAGGTCATGAAGGTCGCAATCGCACAGATCGGCCAGTTCGGCGTGGCGATTCTGGGTAAGCAGGTCCAGATTGTCGATCAGCGTCTCCAGTTCCCACGTCAGCACATCGGCTTCGCGGGCCTGAATCCGCATACAATCTGCCAGATCGCGGGCAAACAGTCCCGCAGGTTCAAAGTCCTGCAAAACCTTCAGGATGCTTTCTGCCCGCACCAAGGGGACCCCAGCCTGCAAAGCGACAGTTTCAACGGTTTGTCCCAGCCAACCTGACGGCTCCAGCGCTTCGGCAAAGCGTAGGGCGATCATGTGGTCTGCTGGCGCAGAGAAGGCCTGCTCGATCTGGTCAGCGACATGCGACATCAAACTCGGGCGCTCCGAGGCGACACTCGCGAGGGCGTCAAAATCTTCGGCCCCACGCGCGGCCAGCGCACTGGGAGGAGCATATTCGACATAGGGGTTGGCCTGCGCCCGCTCGGCCAGATAGTCGGACAAGTCGCTTGAGGACATGCCCAGAATGGCCAATGACTGCAGCATCTGCCGACCCATCTGCATCGTCTGGCGTTGCGAGAGCGTCTGAGCAAATTCCATGAGTCCTACCCTATCATGCGGCCTTGTTTTCTTGGGCATCCTGCGGGTCGGCCGCTGCAAAGATTTCGCAGGATGCTAGGAAATCCAGCAAATTTAGATAGCGCAGGTCACCTTGCCGACTGCGGCCAGCGCCGGTCCAACGCCATACGCTTCGCCTTCGGTGACGGACCGCACCTGTCCGTCCTGAAGGGTCACGACCTGATGGCACAGGCGACGGATCTCTTCGGGAGCGTGGCTGATATAGATCATCGGGATCTGCGTCTGACGCTGGACCCGCGCGATCAAATCCAGAGTCCGTGCCTTTAGAGCGGGGTCGAGCGCCGAGACGGGTTCGTCCAGCAGCAAAAGTTCAGGTTCCGCCATCAGGGATCGTGCAATAGCGACGCGCTGGCGTTCGCCGCCCGACAAACGCAGCGGGCGTGCATTCAGTAGATGGTCCAAATCAAGCGCTTCGATAACCTCGTGCCAGAAAGCCGTCCCTCGGTTCTGAGAGCCATAGGCCAGATTGCGTTCAACCGACATGTGCGGAAACAAGAGGCCATCCTGAAACACCACCCCGATCCGGCGCTGTGCAGGCGGCACGTTCAGCCCAAGCGTGCTGTTAAACAAGGGACGGCCCGACAGGGTAATGCAGCCCTGTCGTGGCTTCAGGTGCCCCGCAAGGCAAGAGAACAACGTCGATTTCCCCGATCCCGAACGCCCGATCAGCCCCGTGATCCCGGCCGCAGGGAGCGACAGGTTCACGTTCAGATGGAAGTGCCCTTGGCGGTGGTTCAAGCGTAGATCAATCATGTGGGCACCTCTTGCAGGTTGGTGCGGCGTGCAATGGCTTCGGACGCGAGCAGTGCGCCACCTGCTAAAACGAGCGATAGGATGCACAGGCGCAAGGCCGCTGCGTCCCCGCCGGGGCTTTGGGTCACAGTGAACAGGGCCAAGGGTAGTGTCTGCGTTTTGCCGGGAATGTTGCCCGCCAACGTGATGGTCGCGCCGAACTCTCCAACCGCGCGAGCAAATGCCAAGGTCAGCCCCGTCAGAATACCCGGCGCCATGAGCGGCAGAGTCACGGTGATGAACACCCGCACTTCTGATGCACCTAAGCTGCGTGCTGCGCGAGCCAGCCGAGGATCTATTGCTTCGGCGGACTGGCGGATCGCCCGAACCATAAGGGGAAAGCCAACCACTGCACATGCAACCACCACAGCGCCTTCGCTGAACGCAATGCGGAGCCCAAGCAGTTCATAGAGTGGCCCACCGATCAGCCCTTTTCGCCCGAGCAGCAAGAGCAGTAGATATCCCAGCACCACGGGCGGCAGCACCAAAGGCAAATGGACAAAAGCATTCAGAAGTCCATGACCAGGGAAGCGTTTCACCCCCAGCACCCAACCGAGCCCAATCGCAAAGGGTAAGGCCCAAAGCACAGCAAGGGACGACGCCCGCAAAGACAATATAAGTGCCGACATTTCGGTGGGGCTAAGGGCGAACATCACATGCCCTCCGGTCCGGTCACAAAACCATAGTCAGCCAGGACGTCCTGCCCCTCGGGCGACATGAGATAGGCTGTCAGGGTTTTGGCCCCGACTGCGTCTTCGCCTTGGGCAACTGGTGCGATCAGATAGCGGATGGGCGGGTGGCTGTCCTTTGGCAAGCGTGCGACAATGGTGACCCCATCGTCCAAAGCAGTATCACTGGAATAGACGAGCCCATAGGCGGCTTCTTCGGTTGAGACTGCCGTCAAGGTCGCCAAGGTGTTGCGAACAGGAACGAACCCGTCTTGGATACCCTCCCATACTCCAAGGGCCTGAAGAGAAGCTCTGCCATAGGCCCCAACGGGGGCGCTTTCAGGGTCGGCCATCACGAAATTCTCGCCTCCCAGCGCTGCGGGCAATTCGGCAGGTGCGATGGGGGCCGCCCCTTTTGGCCCGATGAGGACCAGCGCGTTCGACATTAATTCCAGCACTGCGTCTTCTTGCACGAGCCCTGCGTCCGTCAAGTAGGCCATCCATTTTGGGTTTGCCGAGATGAACAAATCAGCCGGTGCGCCCTGTTCAATCTGGCGGGCCAACCCACCCGAGGCGCCGTAGCTGGTGACCGCTGCAATGCCCGACTGGCTGATCGCCGCGTCCACCGCCCCGCTGGTGGAGGCCGCCGCCAGAAGCGTCGGCTCTGCCATAGCCGGAGCCGTGAGCAATGAGCAGATCGCGACCGCGACGCGCAGCATCACCCAGCGCATCATTCAGCCGCCAGTTTCAGGGTATCGATGCCAACGAATTTCGCCTTCAGTTTGGCTTCTTCGTCTTTGAAAACCTTGAAAACTTTTTCTTTCAGCGGGGTGCTCGCGACGAAATCGCCATAGGCTTTGGCCAAAAGCGCCCGCGCCTCTAGGAACAGGGCATCTTCGTTTTTGCCTGCCGCATCCAGATCGCGCAGGTATGTGCCAAACCGCTTCATGATGTGCAAGCGGGAGACGTTGACGATATCCTGCTCGAAAGGCAGCAGCAGGTAGGTAAAGATATCTTCAGCCGAAGACAGTTTGCCGATGTGGTCCAAAACGCCGTTCTCTTCGAAATCCTTGGGCATGGTCTTAACTCCTGTTGCGTGTGAAATCAGTGAGGCCGTCGATCCTGATGGACCGAGCAGCCGTCGGGCTTGGTGGTGGGGGCGCTGCGGTCCAGCGCCGCGCCAGTCCGGTCGCGGGCGGCCAGTCGCGCCTCGAGAAAAGCAATACGGTCCGTCATCTGTGCCAAAGCACGGCCCACGGGATCGGGGATCAAATGATGGTTCAAATCGACCCTATAGGTCTGGTTTAGCGGGCGGTCGGTTTGCACGATCCGCGCAGGGATGCCGACGACTGTGGTTTCGGCGGGAACCTCCTCGACCACGACCGAGTTTGCACCGACGCGGGCCCCTGCCCTCACGGTGATCGGCCCCAGAATTTTCGCGCCAGCGCCGACCATCACCCCGTCTTCTAGCGTTGGGTGACGCTTGCCCGGCGACCAAGACACCCCACCAAGGGTGACGCCGTGATAGAGCGTTACATCGCGACCCACTTCGGCGGTTTCACCAATCACCACACCAGCGCCGTGGTCGATAAAGAAACCAGCGGCGATTTTTGCCCCCGGATGGATGTCGATCCCCGTCGCCGCACGGGCCAGATAAGACAGCAGCCGCGCAGCGAACTTCCAGTTGGCTTTCCAAAGCCTGTGGGCAATCCGGTGGGCCACAATCGCGTGCAGGCCCGGATAGGTCAGCGCGGTTTCGATCCGTCCTCGAGCCGCTGGGTCGCGGTCTCTGATGGCAGCAAAATCACTCGCAACGAGCCGGCGAAAGGTCATACCCGTTGCTCCTCTGGGCTATTGGCCAGCACGCGGGTGAGACGGGCAACCATACGTGCCAGATCTTCTGGTGTGGCGCTCCGTTTCACTTTGATTGCGTGACGGCGGAGCAAGGGGCGCAGTCGTTCGACGATATCGTCTGTGGCGGGCAGACCTGCGGCTTCCAGAGCAGCGCGCAGACCCGCAACGCCTGAGTGCTTGCCGACCACGATCTGGCGTTCCCGTCCGAACCGCGCCGGAGCGCAGCGGGGATCTTCGTAGGTCTCCACGCATTTCAGGATCGCATCGACGTGGATGCCGGCTTCATGCGCAAACACCATTTCGCCAGTGATCGGTTTGGCGGGCGGCAAGGCGCGGCCCGACGCCATCGCGACCGTCAAGGACAACGCTGGCAAGGCACACAGGTTGATCCCCGTGGCAATTCCGTTGGCTTCGAGAGCAGCAGCAACCTCTTCGAGGGCTGCGTTCCCGGCCCGTTCCCCAAGCCCGTTGACGGTGACAGACAGGTGGGTCGCCCCCGCATGAGCAGCCATCATTGTATTGGCCGAAGCCATCCCGAAATCATTGTGGGCGTGAAATTCGATGGGCAGAGGGATGCGCGCGGTTAGGTCCGCAACCAGACGATAGGCCGCCATCGGGTCCAGAATACCCAAAGTATCAGCCAGCCGGAACCGGATCGCGCCCGCGGCAGCGGCCACTTCGGCCAGTCGGATCAGAAATTCGGGATCGGTGCGGCTGGCATCTTCGGCACCGATGGACACCTCAAGGCCGCGCTCGGTCGCACAATAGACCAGTGTGGCCGTCTCGGTCAGAATCCAATCGCGGTCGCGGCGCAATTTGCCTTCAAGCTGGCGGTCCGAGGTGGGCACAGCGAGGTGCACGCGGCGAACGCCGGTCTTCTGGGCCATGTCCAGATCGCTCAGGCGCAGGCGGCACCAGACCACGGGGGTTGCCCGCCGCAGTTCCGCGGCCAAGGCGCGGATTTCGGCCAGTTCCTCATAGCCCATGGCAGCCACACCAAGTTCAATCTCGGCCACACCCGCGTCGTCCAACGCACGAGCAATGGCCAGTTTCTCGGCCAGAGAAAAGGCCACACCCGCCGTTTGCTCGCCATCCCGCAGGGTGGTGTCGCACAAGGTCACCGGCAGTGGGGTCTGGATCGGAGCAAACAGCGTCATGGCACTCTCCTTAGGCGTAAGCGGGGGTGAAGCCGCCGGGCTGTGCGCCCTCTTCGGACCAGAACGGGGACATCTGTCGCAGGCTGGCGATAATGTCAGGGACAACGTCCAGCACCCGGTCAATATCGGCTTCGGTCGTCTCACCGCTGAGCGAGAAGCGGATAGCGCCGTGGGCCGCGGTAAAGGGAATATCCATCGCCCGCAGCACGTGGCTGGGCTCCAGCGACCCCGAAGTACAGGCCGACCCCGATGAAGCCGCGATCCCTGCTTGATTGAGCTTGAGCAGGATTGCTTCGCCCTCGATGTACTCAAAAGCTATGGTCGAGGTGTTTGGCAGACGGTCCAGCGGATCACCCGTCACAAAGCAGTGGCCGACGGTTTCCAACAGGCCCTGTTCCAGCTTGTCACGCAGAGCGATCATGCGGGCGGTGTCTTCGGCCATCGAGCCCAAGGCCATCTGAGCTGCGACGCCCAAGCCGATGATTGCAGGCGCATTTTCAGTGCCAGCGCGACGACCGCGCTCTTGGTGGCCACCCCGCAGGAGCGGGCGGAACCGTGTGCCTTTGCGCAGATAGAGCGCGCCCAAGCCTTTGGGCCCGTGGAACTTGTGCGAGGACAGGGACAGCATGTCGATGTCGGTATTTTTCAGGTCGATGGGCAGCTTACCAACCGCCTGAACCGCGTCCGTGTGGAACAGCGCGCCAACCTCGTGGGCCAGCTCAGCCAGACCGTCCACGGGGAACACCGTTCCAGTCTCGTTATTGGCCCACATAAAGCTGACAAGTGCGACCTTTTCCGACAGCGCGGCACGATAGGCGTCGATGTCCAGACGGCCTTGCTTGTCCACTGGGATGCGGTGCACGACCACGCCCTCGTGCTTTTCCAGCCAATCGCAGAGCGACAGGATCGCGGGGTGCTCGACCATCGAGGTGATGATCTCGTTCCGGCCCTGCATCACCTGCAAAGCCGAGCGGATCGCGGTGTTGTTCGACTCCGTCCCGCCCGAGGTAAAGATAATCTCGTGGTCGAACTCCGCGCCGATCAGAGCCTGAAGGGATTTGCGGGCCTTGCGCAGGGCACCGCCGACTTCGGCGCCAAAGGCATGGATCGATGAGGCATTGCCGAACTGCTCAGTGAAATAGGGCAGCATGGCGTCCACAACTTCGGGATAGACGCGTGTGGTGGCGTTATTGTCCAGATAGACAGGGGTCATCGCAGGCGTCTCCTCAGGTTTTGGCGACGGGCATCACACGCACCATGCGGCCCAGAGCTTCGGTGATCTTCTTTTGCAGGCCGCCAAGGGTGTGGCTGGCCAGCTGGCAACCCGAGCACGCGCCGGACAGGTGAACCAGAACGAGGCTGCCTTCCATGTCGACTAGTTCCACATCACCGCCATCGGCGTTGAAGACGGGGCGCATTTCCTCGATGATTTTCGAAACGACAATCGCCTCTTTGGCGGGGCTGTATTGGGTGGGCGCTTCGGCGACCTCCACTGGGGCGGGGGCCGGAGCAGGTGCAGGTGCGGGCATCGCGATCTGAACGGGTGTTGGCGCGGCCGGAGCAGCAGCCGGTGCGGGCTTCAGATCAGGAATGACAAAGCCGGTGGCCTTTTGTTTGACCGGCTTGGGGGCTGCACCGAATACATAGGCCTCGTCTGCTGCGATCAGCCCTTCGGTGACCATGGCCGCATTTGTGTCAGCCAACAACTCTTCCAGCGGCTCGCGGCAGGAGTTACAGCCGCCGCCCGCCTTGGTGTAAAATGTCACCATCTCTAGCGTGGTCAGCTTGTTGGTGCGGATGGCGCGTTCGATCATACCCGCGTCGACGCCAAAGCACTTGCAGATCAATGCGCCCTCTTCGTGGTCATCGTCTTCCAGCGTTTCACCGGTATAGGCGGCGACGGCTGCGGTCAGCGCCTCTTGGCCCATTACAGAGCAATGCATCTTTTCGGGGGGCAGTCCGTCAAGGAAGTCGGCTATGTCCTGATTGGTCAGCTTGCGGGCTTCGTCGATGGACTTGCCAATGATCAGCTCGGTCAGCGCCGAGGACGATGCAATCGCAGAGCCACAGCCGAAAGTCTGAAACTTGGCATCTTCGATGATGTTCGTCTCGGGGTTCACCTTCAACATCAATTTCAGGGCGTCCCCGCAGGACAAGGAGCCGACCTCACCCACAGCGTTGGCATCGACCAGCGCGCCCGCATTGCGGGGATTGAAGAAGTATTCTTTGACTTTGTCACTATATTCCCACATCGGGCGCGCCTCCTCTTAGCAGAACGATTTGCCGCAGCCACAAGAGCTGGAGGCGTTGGGGTTTTCGAACACGAAACCGGACCCTTCGAGGCCAGAGACAAAGTCAATGGTCGTGCCCGACAGATGGGACTGGCTTTCGGGGTCGATCAGGATGGTGACTTCGCCCGCCTGAACAATGGCGTCATCGGGCTGCTGCTCCAGCTCCAGAGCCATGCCGTATTTCAGGCCGGCACAGCCGCCGCCTTGCACCATGACACGCAGACCGGCCACGGGCTGTCCTGCACCGTCGATGGCGGTTTTGATTGCGCTGCGGGCGGGTTCGGTAATCTCGATCATAGCACGCTCCTGTTGGATAAAGGGATTTGCCATAGGTCCAGCAAGGAAGGGGCCAAGCGTCAGGGGCACGCAATTTCAATGCCTTATCCAGAAACCGACAAATGTCAGGAACGACAATGACGGGTTTGCGACACTTCTTTTCTTTGAGGGGGTCTTGGCCGATTAGTCTTCGTCCGCCGCGTCCAGATGCGACAGCAGCCAAGCTCCGCCAAATCGGTCGGTAGGGTCGAGCGTCGCAGCGTGGGTCAGGTAGGCCTCGGCCAAGGGGCGATCCCCGAGCCGAGCGGCGCAATAGCCCAAAGCCACCAGCGCCTGCATATAATGGCCCGGCGCAAACTCCATGGCCGAAAAATCCGCATCCCCTGCCCTGACCTCGCGCCAATCTGCCGCGATATTCAAGCGGCGGGCAGCGTGGGTCAGGACGTGGGCGGCTTGATCCTGCGCAGAAGCGTAATCGTGGGTGTAGAAGTAGAACCGATAAGCGGCGAGCCGCACATCCGGGTCATCGGGCGCAATTTCCAGCGCACGGGCGATGGCGGCTGCGCTTTCCAGTGGCCGGGTGCGGGCAGCCTCGGCACCGCTGAGCAAGGTTTGGAAATCAGTCGGGGGCAAAACAGTCGGCTCGTTCCGGACAATCGTCACAGGTTGGCGACAGACACAAGCTGAAGGCCGCGTCCGAGCAGATCTGGCGATAAAAGAACTTTTTCCAGCGCATATTGGCGTGGTTCGCAGCGGCCAAGCCTGGCAGATGGCGACGGATCATGGCGCTCAGGTAGGCACGGTTGGGCAGGCCCAGATCCTCCCACAGGTGGCGGGTCTCCATGGCGCGGCGCGCGATGATGGCCGCAAGCCAACGCGCTTCGGGGGTGCCCGCCTCGGACTTCCACAAGATAAGGGTCGCAATGGCCTGCTGGTCCGAAGGGCGCTCTGGAGCGGGCAGATGCAGATCGGGCAACAGGGCATTGGGCAGCCACTTATCCCGTAGAGCGGTCAGTTCCGCTCCAGACAGCCCTAGACGGTGTGTCAACGGCCCCTGCCCGGCCCTCCGCTCGGCCATGGCGTGTTCAAGGATATACATGATGTCCGCCCCGAATAGCGCAGTTCCGGCCAAAGCCGGAAGCGCGACAGGCTGATCAGTCCACGGCCGCATGGGTCTGGCAATCCGAGGGGCAGACACGGGCACACGCGCCGCAACCAATGCAATTCTCGGGGTGGATCATCGACATAACGCTTTTGATGATCTCGTCCTCGACATCGTCGTATTCGTCAGTGCCGGGGCGGACCATTTCTCCATCCTCGGTCAGACCATGCAGGGTCATCACATCGCGACCGCAAACCTTGAAGCACCGGCCGCAACCAATGCACTTGTCGGGGTCGATATTGGTCAGGAACTCGGGGACGTATTCCGCCCCCCCACGGGTATAAGCAACCATCGGCATCGGATCAGGCCTCCGCCGCAGCTTTTTTGGCCGCCTTGAGGGCGCGGCGCGCCTCGGTCAGTTCCTTGAACACCGCAAAAGTGTGCTCGGCCACTTCGGGGATTTTCTCCCAATCGGTGGGCAGCTCTTCGGACAGGTCATGTAGGGCCATTTTGGCTTCGGTAGAGCGCATGGACAGCTTCTTGACCTTGGTTTGTAACTCTTCAATGCTCATGACGGCTTCCTTTTTGCGGGTTTCTGTGAGGCCGAGCGCAGCCAGCGAGACATGGGCGTCCGCCCCGCAGAGGGCTTGAGCACCAAGGGTGGCCGCGGCGCGCGGGGCGTTTTGGGGGTGGGCAGCGGGACAATCTGGATCATGGCCTCAGCCCCGCGCTGCTTCTGGATAGGTGTCGATGGTGTCGACGGCGCTGGTGACCATCTTGTCGCCGGCTTCGGCCAGCTTGGCCCAGGTTTCGAAACCGAAACGGTGGATGTCGCGCAGGTGTTTCGACACCACCACCAACTTGCCCGCGATCAGGACGATCCGGCCAAAGCCCTCGTGGCTCATTTTCTGCATCTGGCTGGCCATGCAACCGCTCCGCTTTTCAATGAGCAGGCCGACAGCATCATAGAACTTGCCAACGCGCCACATCACATCGGGATCGGGGTCGCCGATGATCGGGATTTCACGGCGCTCGTCTTTGGTCAGGATGAACTCTGCCATGGTGTCGGCGTCGGTCTTGTCATCCCATTGGCCATAGCTGTCCTCTGCGCGGATCACGGCCGCGAGTTGCTTGAGGAAGTCACTGTCGACCATTTCGCCCCCACGGGGCGACTCCAGTGTCTCTGCAGTCATTATACCGTTTCCTCTTCTTCGAAATCTTCCATGAAATCAGGCTTCTGGTAGGTGCCTAGGATTTTACGCAGGAACGGCGGAGGGGTGCCGTTCAGCATCTCCTGAACTTGCGCCAGAACATCGGTGATTGGCTCCGCGTCCTTGCGTTTGATCGGATGGATGCCAGCCTTGACGACCTTGGCTGCTGACGGCCCGCCAATCGCCAGCGCAAAGAGCAGTGCACAGCCCTCGAGCGCTTCGACCTTGGGGGTGATTTTGTCGTCCTGATCGTCGTGCTTGCCCTTTTGGGCTGTGACGTTCCCGAATTCGTGGACGAACAAGAAGCGCGATCCGGTCTTCCAGACCTCGAAAACCGCAAATTTCTTGGCCGACCCGAAATGGGCATTCAGGTTTTCCATATCATTGGTCGCGATGGCCACACGCAGCGGCGTCTCGCCGGGTGCGGGACCATCGGTATCAACAAGACGCAATGTGCGGGACATGTTCGAACTCCTCTGCGATGGAAGCGGCGCCAAATTCCTCGGGGCGCGCACGATGATGGATGGATTGGACGGTGTTCGCGATTTCGTAGAGAAATGCGCGGCTGCCGCGATACCCGACGCGGCAGGCATCCTGCGCGCCGATGCGATCAAAAACAGGAAAGCCCACGCGGACCAAAGGCACGTGCAGGCGGTGCTCTGCGTGGCGACCATGGGAGTGGGTCAGCAATATCTGCGCGCCGTTCTCCTTGGCGCTGCGCTCGAAATCCCCCAGATCGCCAAGGATCACCTCGTCCGCTGCAATCCTTTCGATCACAGGGGAATGCTGGGTGGTGGTGACGGCGGTGACGATCTCTGCCCCCATCGAGGTCAGGGCATTCGACAGGGAAAACAGAAGATCGGGGTCGGCGCCAATGGCCACTTTCAGCCCGCCGGTGTGGAAATGGGCGTCGAGCGCCGCGTCGATCAGGCGCGAACGATCCCGCTTGATCGAGGGCGGCGGATCTTGCACCCCCGACAGCCCCATCAGCGTGCGGACAAAGGCATCGACCGGCTTCAGCCCTGTCACGGATTGGAACACGCGGTACGGTACCATGGCGCGGTCCTCGATCAGTTTGGCCGCTTTGCGCATCTGTTCCCCAATGGCGAGGGTAAATGCACTGCGGGCCACATCGGGAATGCGCGCAACCGGTGTGCCCCCCTGAGAGGTGCCGGACCAGTCGTCGCTGACATGCCCGTCCAGCGAAGTCGAGATATCGGGCAGCACCAGCGGCTCTAGTCCAAAGGCGCGCACCATGCGAACCAGTTCCTCGATTTCGGCGGGGGTCAGGTGGCTGCCGCACAGCAATGTCACTTGCCGCAGATCGGGGTCACGTTCGGTTGAGGGCGGCACCATAGCGTCAATGATCGCCTCGACTGCTTTGGCCCAACCGTCTTGCAGGCCGCCGTCGAAATCGGGGGTCGAGGCATATACGATCTGCGTATCGGCAAAATCGGTGCGGCGACTGATAATCTCTTTCAGCTCTCCGGGGACATCCTCGCCACGGGTTTCCGTCAAAGCGGTCGAGGCGATGCCGATGAACGCGGGGTTCGACTTTTTCCGCAGGTTTTCAATCGCTTCTTCGATCTGATCCGCGCCGCCAAGGATGGTGGACACCTCGTTCATCGCGGTGGTCTGTAGGGGCACGGCCTCTTTGAAATGGCGGACCAGATGCACCATGGCAAACGCGGTGCAGCCTTGGGAACCGTGGAACAGGGGCACGGACCGCTCTACGCCCAGATAGGCCAGTGCCGCACCCAAAGGAGCAGAGCTTTTCAGCGGGTTGGTGGACAGGGCGCGTTTGGGATGAACCAGCTTTGCCATCTCAGCAATCCTCGAAATCGGTGGCGGAAGAGACAAAGGCAGTGACCGGCGCAGGCACACTGGACGCGGGCGGCATGGGCGGCACAAGGCTGACCGGGCGCCCCACCCCCGCTGGCACACCGGTGACGGGACAAGTGCCGGTGATCGCAGGCAAAACGCGGCTCTCCGTTAGGGGTGTGTCCCACGGCGCAGGCTCGCGCAACTCTGACCACATGGGATTGTTCACGGCGCGGTCGATGGCGCGCACCATATCCACCATTCCCATATAACCGGCGTAGGGTTCATGCTTTTCCTGATTCACATCGACCCACGGCATCTTGGCCTTGAGCGCAACGAACTGACTGCGGCCGCCAGACATCAGCACATCGGCGCCTGCGTCCTTGAGCATTCGGTACATGTCCTTGGGCGCCATGTTTTCGAACATGTGCTTGTCGTCGCCCATGATCTTAACCACGCGACCTTTGTCATCGTCAGTGGCCTTGCGGACCGAGGTTCCGATGACCTCCATCCCCAACTCTTGCAGGGCAGACACTACGGACCAAGACTTGTGACCGCCCGTGTAGAGCAATACGCGCTTGCCTGCGACGCGGGGGCGATAGGCCTCCAGCTGTTTCCAGACGCGGGTTTCCTCTTCGGCGATCACCTGTTCACAACGGTCCAAAAGGTCCGCTTCGGCTCCTTGTTCGACCAGCATGGCGCACATGGTTCGCAACGCCTGAGATGTGTCAGAGATGCCGTAGAACGAGCCCTCGAAATAGGGAATGCCGTAGCGCTCGTCCAATTTGCGGGCCAAGTTGATCAGCGCTTTGGAGCAGACCAGCATCGTCACTTTGGCGCGGTGGGCCATGGCGACCTGACGGTAGCGGGCATCGCCGGTGATCGAGCCCAAAACGCGGATACCGAGCTTGTCGAACATGGGTTTGACCTGCCAAAGCTCTCCAGACAGGTTGTAGTCGCCGATGATGTTGACGTCATACGGGGTGCATTCCTCTGGCTCGATCGAGCCGATGACGCCGTCCAAGAGCGCCTCGCCCGCCAGCTTGTTTCCAAGGTTTTTGGATCCCACATAGCCGGGCGCGTTCACAGGCACGCATGGCGTGCCGAATTTCTGGGTGGCCGCTTTGCAAACCGCGTTGATATCGTCGCCGATCAGAGCGGGGACACAGGTTGCGTACACAAAGACGGCAGGGGGATTATGGGCTTCGATCACTTCTTTGATCGCGCGGAACAGCTTCTTTTCGCCATAGCCCATGACGATGTCGAGTTCGCTCAGGTCGGTGGTAAAGCCAGTGCGATAAAGTTCGGAGCCAGAGGATGCTGCGCCGCGGTTGTCCCAACCGTTGCCTTCGCAGGCCAATGGGGCGTGAACCAGATGCGCGACGTCGACGATGGGCTGAAGCGCGATTTTCGCCCCGTCAAAGGCGCAGCCCCCTGCGGCGGCGCCGGGAGTCAGGGGTTTGGCGCATCCCTTTTTACGCTGTCGTTCGGACTTCTCGGCATTGGTCCCGCAGCCGGGTTCGTTAAAGACATCCTGTATTTTGCTCTTCAGTGCATCACTCATGTCGCGTCCCCTTCCTGTTCACCAAGGGTTCAGCAACGAAGGGGCCAAGAGCAAAAGCCGTTCAAAATCAGCTTCTTGCTCTCCCACCCTTTGTCACTTTGTCTGAGAGGCGACAATGCGCGCACCAATGTGACGGGGACCAAACAACAGAACAAAACCGGCAAAACCTATGATCCACGCAATGCCCGCCAGCACTTGGAACGCAGAGGTGGCGGCGACAAAAGAGGATATAGGACGCAAGAGGGCGGCGAGCGCGACCGCCAGATACAGAGCCGCAGTCCCTGCCCCGACCGACAATACCCCCCCGCTATGGCCAAGGGTGGCCCGCGTCATAACCCCAAGCGTCATCAGCCCGAGCCCCCCGATCGTCCATAGGTGCAAGGCCGCGCTCTGGGGCGCGTTGACCAAGATCGCAAAACCGACCCCCAAAGCACCAAGGGGTATGAACAGGTAAGACAGATGCAAAACCCATATCAGAGGTTCTGAAAGAGTATGCTGTCCACCCCAACGCAAGAGCCGCCACAAATGCGCCAGACCCGCCGCAATCAGCAGGATGCCAACCCACGGGCTGTCGGGCAGCGCGGCCCAGATGAGAAGCACCAAAAGAAACCCACCATTCATCGCCATGGCGAGTGCTGCGGGTTCTTCCAAGATCTGGGGTTTGTGATTTTTCTTAAGCCAATTCCGGGTGAAGTTCGGGACAATCCGCCCGCCGACCACGGTGGTCACAATCAGCGCGCCGACCAGCCCGAGCCGCAAGCCTTGGCCTTGGGCATCGCCTTGGTCGACGTGGAATAGAATATCTCCGAATACGAGCAGCGCAACGGCACCCAGCACCGACAGATTGCGCCAGTTCCGGCCCGCCACGATTTGGCGCCCTGTCTGAAAAGCCAGAGCCAAGGGCATTGCCAAATCCAGCAGAGCCACAAGCCCGGCCGGCCACACACCTGACAGCAGCATCGCACAGCGCCCGATCACCCAGAGCAGCGCCAGCCCGCCGAGCCTGCGCCCTCGCAAGGGCGTCTGACCAGTCCAACTGGGAGCTGCGGTAAGCAAAAAACCAGCCAATGCGGCAAACAGATACCCGAAAACCATTTCATGCGCGTGCCAAGACAAGGCATCCAGCCACTCCGGTAGAACGGGCCACCCGAGCAAAGTTCCGATCCACAAAGCCATCGCCACCACAGCCCATAGGCCCGCGGCGAGAAAAAAAGGGCGAAAACCCAGTGTGAGAAAAGGACCGGACATTTTGCAAACTCCTGCGGGCAAATAAAAAAGGTGGCCGGCGCCTTGCGAGCACCAGCCACAGCCTTCAGCCCTTCTCCGCATGGGAGAAGGGACCGAGTTCTGAATAATCAGCGGGTCAGATCAAAGCTGTAATCTGTCTCGCCGGGGATGATGGTGTCGTCATCAAGCTTGTCGAAGATGGTATCCAGCAGTTTGACCAGAACCGTCAGCGCCCCCTGATAGCCCCAGGTGGGGAAGCGGTGGTGATGGTGGCGGTCAAAAATCGGGAACATCAGGCGGATCAGTGGGGTGCCTGTGTCACGTTCCAGATACTTGCCATAGCTGTTGCCGATCAGCAGATCGCAAGGCTCTGTCGACAGCAGCGAACGCATGTGCCACAGATCTTTGCCAGCCCAGACCTGACCTTGTTTGCCGAATGGAGAGGACGCCAGCAGCTCTTCCATTTTCGCGGCCCATTTCTTGGTGCCATTGGTCGCGAGGCAGTGGACAGGCTCGCCTCCGAGTTCCATGACAAAGCGCGCCATGCCATAGACAAAGTCAGGATCGCCGTAGATCGCAAAGGTTTTGCCATGCAGCCAAGCTTGGCTGTCAGCAATCGCGTCCACAAGACGGCCACGCTCTTTGCGCAGGCTGTCCGGGATTTCCTTGCCGGTGATCTCGCTGACGGTCATCAGGAACTCGTCGGTGCCCTGAATGCCCATGGGGTAGTGCAACGCGGCGGTTTCCTGACCCGTGCCCTCGACATATTCCAGTGTCTTGGGCGTGCAGTATTCCTGCATCGAAATGGTCGCCTTGGCGTTCAATGCGGTCTTCACGTCTTCCAGCTTGGTGCCGCCATCGTACATGCGGAATTCGCCGTCCGAGGGGGTGTCGTAGACATCAGACACATCCGACAAGAAGGTGTATTCCACGCCCATCGCGTCCAGCATGTTCTTTACTTCGCGGTTGTTGGCGACTGCGAAACCATCAAAGCCGGGAACGATGTTGATACTCTCGGTTTCGGTGCGTTCTTTGCCATCCCAGAAGTGCTGAAGGATGCCTTTTTGAGCGTTGTCGTAGCCGTCCACGTGGCTGCCGACAAAGGCAGGAGTGTGGGCGAAAGGCACATCGAAATCTTCGGGGACCGAGCCCTTTTGCTTGGCCTGCTGGATGAACGAGTTCAGGTCGTCGCCGATCACTTCGGCCATGCAGGTTGTCGACACTGCGATCATCTTGGGATCATAGAGCGCTTTGGTGTTGGCCAGACCGTCAACCATGTTGACCAGACCGCCGAACACAGCTGCGTCTTCGGTCATCGACGACGATACGCATGACGAAGGCTCTTTGAAGTGGCGCGACAGGTGCGAGCGGTAGTAGGCAACGCAGCCTTGCGACCCGTGAACAAAGGGCATGGTGGCCTCATAACCCTGTGCGGCGAAAACAGCACCCAGAGGCTGGCACGCTTTGGCCGGGTTCACGGTCAGCGATTTGCGGGCCAGGTTCTTTTCGCGGTATTCCCACGACTTGGTCCAGTCGCCGATCTCTTGCACCATCTCGTCGGGATGGCCGCATTCGAATTTGACTTTCTTGTTCTCCAGCATTTCCTTGTATTCGGGTTGCTGGAACAGCGGTGCGTGATCGAGCACCTTATCTGCCGATTGGGGCATGTCTAACTTCCTTCTGTTGGCCGTCCACATTCCGAGACGCGCCGGTTGAGAGGGGAAAAGACGCGCGGATCAAAGGGAGCGTTTTGCCCGCGCGGGTTTTGGGAACGGAGCGGACCCCGTCCCCGGGTGCCTTATTCGGCAGCAATCGCTTTGGGTTTTTCCCACGGCGCGTCGTACATGTTCCAGACGGGGCTGTTGATCGCCAGATCCATGTCACGGGCAAAGATCGCAAAGCCATCATAGCCGTGGTACGGGCCCGAGTAGTCCCAGCTGTGCATCTGGCGGAAGGGGATACCCATCTTCTGGACCGGGTACTTTTCCTTGATGCCAGAACCGACCAGATCGGGGCGGATCTTTTCGATGAACTTCTCCAGCTCGTAGCCGGTCACGTCATCATAGATCAGCGTGCCTTCTTTGACGTAGTGACCGGTGCGCTTGTAGTCGTCGTTGTGCGCGAACTCGTAGCCCGTGCCAGCGATGACCATGCCCAGATCGTCATAGGCAGTGACCACGTGGCGGGGGCGAAGGCCACCCACATAGAGCATCACCGATTTGCCTTCGAGGCGGGGCATGTACTTGGCTTTGACCGCGTCGACCATGGGCTGGTACTTGGCGATGACCTTCTCGGCGTTTTCCTGAATGGTCTCGTCAAAGTTCTTGGCGATGGCGCGCAGGCTTGCCGCGATCTGGGTTGGGCCAAAGAAGTTGTACTCCATCCAGCCGATGCCGTATTTTTCTTCCATGTAGCGGCAGATGTAGTTCATCGACCGGTAGCAGTGGATCAGGTTCAAGCGGGCTTTGGGAGCACGCTCAATTTCCGCAAGGGTTGCGTCACCGGACCAGTTACCGACCACGTTCAGACCCATTTCTTCCAGCAAGATACGGCTGGCCCATGCGTCACCACCGATATTGTAGTCACCGATAACGTTCACATCGTAGGGGCCTGCCTCATAGCCTGCGCCAGCACCTTCGCCCTTTTCAAAAACCCAGTCGCGGACTGCGTCGTTGGCGATGTGGTGACCCAGCGACTGGGAAACACCGCGGAAACCTTCACAGCGCACGGGCACCATGGTTTTGCCGGTTTCCTTGTTCTTTTCTCTGGCAACGGCTTCGATATCGTCACCGATCAGACCAATCGGGCATTCCGACTGGATGGTAACGCCGTTGGCCAAAGGGAACAGTTCGTTGATCTCGTCGATCGTGCCACCCAGTTTTTTGTCGCCACCGAACACGATGTCCTTTTCCTGGAAATCGGTGGTGAACTGCATGGTGACAAAGCTGTCTACGCCGGTTTTACCGATGTAGTAGTTGCGGCGCTGGGACCAGCTGTACTGACCGCAGCCCACGGGACCGTGGCTGATATGGACCATGTCCTTGACCGGGCCCCAAACAACCCCTTTCGACCCTGCGTAGGCGCAACCACGGATCGTCATAACGCCGGGGATCGACTTGATGTTCGATTTCTGCGTGTCGCACTTCGACGCAATCCCCGTGGTGGGATCGGGCTCTTCATCTGTTGCCTTGGACACGGTCAGGTGCTTGGCGCGACGTTTCTTGGCTTTCGCAGGGTAGGCCTCGAGAACTTCCTCAATGAGGCTCTCGTACTCGTCAGGCCCGCTGGTGTGATCTTTGGCCATCCTTTTGGCTCCTCTCACAGAATGTCGGGGTTGGGCGGGCGCATGGTTGCGCCCACCAGCGGTTCAATAGTGGGGCGCTCAGCTCGCCAATTCGGCGTCGGAGGCCGCGATCAGTGCTTCGCGCTCTTCCTCGGACTGCATGATGCCGAATTCCATCAGCATCTCTTCCAACTCTTCCATGGTGATCGGGGTGGGGATGACGCCCTTGCCCGAGTTGGCATGGATTTTCTTGGCCAATTCGCGGTACTCGTTGGCCTGCGCGCTTTCGGGCGCATACTGCAGGACGGTCTGACGGCGCAGTTCCGCGTGCTGCACGATGTTGTCGCGGGGCACAAAGTGGATCAGCTGCGAACCCAGTTTCTCGGCCATGGCGGTTGCCAGTTCGAGTTCTTTGTCGGTCTGACGTTCGTTGCAGATCAGGCCACCCAGACGCACACCGCCCGAGTTGGCGTACTTCAGAATGCCTTTGGCGATGTTGTTGGCCGCATAGAGCGCCATCATTTCCCCGGACATAACGATGTAGATTTCTTGTGCTTTGTTCTCGCGGATGGGCATCGCAAAACCGCCGCAAACAACGTCGCCAAGAACGTCGTAGGACACGTAGTCCACATCATCGTAGGCGCCGTTTTCCTCGAGGAAGTTGATGGCGGTGATCACGCCGCGGCCTGCACAGCCAACTCCCGGCTCGGGGCCACCGGATTCAACGCATTTGATGTCCTGGTAGCCAACCTTGAGAACGTCTTCGAGTTCCAGGTCTTCTACCGAGCCCATTTCCGCTGCCATGTGCAGAACGGTGTCCTGGGCTTTGGAGTTAAGGATCAGACGGGTGGAGTCCGCTTTGGGGTCGCAGCCGACGATCAGGATTTTTTGGCCCAGTTCAACAAGAGCCGCGAGGGTGTTCTGAGAGGTGGTGGACTTGCCGATCCCCCCCTTGCCGTAAAAGGCGATCTGACGAAGTTCGCTCATATCGAATTCCTTCAATTTGTGTTCACTCAGGGGTGAGACGGTGCGCGACCGCGCTCAGCCCCTATTCAGCAGAGAAAGGGCCAAGCCCCAGAACCGCTCCACCTAGTTTTATTTCAATGGGTTACGCTGTTTCCCGCTTTGGTCGAAATACGACAAAACCTGTGTCGGGCGTTTCGGGCACCCGCTGTCTGGCGGCAGTCTGGCGGCGCATCAGCCATAAAAAAGGCCCCACCGAGCATCGGCAGGGCCAGTGGGGACCAACTTGGAGAGAGTGTCAGTCGTTCATGCAACCCAGAGCGCGTGCTTTGGGCAAGGGGACAATGTCCAGTGGCGCCGGGAACTCATCATCTACAGGCTCAAGCCGCGCCGCCATCTTGGGGCTGACCAACATTCGACCTGCATCGGTGATCATCAGGACAGACTCGACGCCCATATCCGCCGCCACTTGCGGCCACAGGTCAGCTCCCGCCACACTCAGCGCGGTCGCCGCAGCATCCGCCAGCGCACCGTCGCGCCCTAAGACCGAGACCGATACAATCTCTTGCACCGGCCACCCGCTGCGTGGATCGATAATATGGGAAAAGCGCTGCCCGTCCTGCTCGAAATACCGTTCGTAGTTTCCAGAGGTATAGAGCACCTCCCCTGCCCCGAGCTGGATCGACGCCACAGCCCCCCAGACAAAGGGATCACGGATCGCCACGCGCCAAGGCCGGTCATTATGCGTGCCGATGACTTTTACATCCCCGCCCGCATTCAGCACGGCGTTTTCGATCCCGCGAGCCTGCATCATCTGTGCAGCCAGATCAAGCGCTGCCCCTTTGGCATAGCCCCCCAGATCAAGCTGTACAGCCGCGTTCTGCGACCACGCCTCGCCGTCATCAAATTCCAGTTCTGCGATTGATGGGTGCTTTGCGACAATTTGTGCGATTTGCGCCGGATCGGGTGCCGCGCCAGTCGGCGTGTCCCCGTGAAACCCCCACAACCCGATCACTGCACCAATGGCTGGCTCGAACAGTCCACCGCTGAGGCAGGCCAGGTGCTGGCCCTCTTGCAATACCTCGGACAAGTCTTTTGGGATCGCCGCTGCCTGACCTTCTGCAATCGCACTATTCAGACCGACCAAAGCCCCGCCATCCCATGCATGCCAGTCACGATGCACGGATTGGAACAAGTGTCCGATCTCCGCCATTGCGGCACGCGACGCAGACTTGGGCGCGCCTTCGATTGTGATCTCGACGAGCGTGCCAAAGACATAGAGTGTTGTGCGCTCTGGCTGGGGAGCTTCGGCTGCGCGCAGAACGCCAAAGCAGGCCGCAGCCAAAGCCGAGCCTGCCAACACTGCCTTCCATGTCAGTGAACGGGTCAAGGCGTGGCACCTGTGGGTCGTTCAACCGCAATAATTTGCAGGTCATGGACCCCGTTTGAACGCTTTTCGGCCAGATAAAGCGGAATGAGCGCCAGCCCAATCACAGGCAGCACAAGGCTAACCAATAGAAATTCCGGTGCTCCGATGTGGTCCAGAATACCAATCACCCCTGCACTGGCCAGAGGCGGCAGAAAGTAGGCGAGCAATGCCAGCCCAGCGAACCGCCCGGCAGGCATGGCGACAGTGACCTCGTCCCCCACGCGCAACGCGCCTTGGTCAGGGACGGTCACACGCAAAGGCGCTGCGGCTTTGCCTAGCGCGGCGGTCCCGCATCCCGCCTTGGCTGCGCAAGAAGCACAACCAGACATACGCGGCGCAACCAGTTCCGCGCCCGCGCCAGAGATGCGATCGACCCGCATCGTTTGCGTCAGAAACCGCGCCCCGAGATCAGAGGAAGTAGAAAACGCCGCGCCCATCGGATCATTCCGCCGGAATGATGCAGCCGTCTTCCATGCAGACATTCAGACATTGGGGCATGTCATGATCAGGTTCGCACTCGGTACAAGTCGCGGCATTGATAAAGAACACGCCTTTTTTCGGAACGATCGCGCCGGTGGGGCAGACGGGTTCGCAGTCACCGCAAGAGGTGCAGAGGTCGGCGATAATTTGCATTGCCATGATAATGGTCCTTTCTGGTTCTGAAATGGCCCGCCTGCGCGGACTGGGTGAGTAGAGAGTTCAGGCGGGACGGACCTTGACCGTGCCGCCCATGACTTTCGCCTGACAGGCAAGCCGATCCGCATGACCGGCCAGATTTTCCCGCAGGACGCGCAGTTCCAGCATGTCGGGGTCCGAGAGGAACTCCATCCCCTCGACCACACGCACCAGACAGCTGCCGCATTCGCCTTCGCGGCAGCCATAGGTGACCCCCGCGCCAAGTTTTTCCGATACCTCGATGATCCGCGTGCCCGCTTTGACAGTGACGCTCAGCCCAACATCGACAAAGACAACGCGCCCCGTGGGTACGGTCGGCGCATCTGTCGAGAGATCGGCGTCTTCGGGGGTAACATTGTCTAGGGACATCTCGGGCTCCTGCGGACAAAGGGCGGATCGGACGCGCGGGTGTGCGCTTTGCTCTATCCCCAGCAACAAAGGGACCAAGCCCGATTTCCCCAGCTTTCCTGCGCATTCGGGTGTCCGCCACCAATGGAGCGGCCCGTGTCCGACAATTTGTCCAAAAGCCGACAGCCCGCCTCACCCCTGCTCGCATTCACAAGGACATAGACCCCGCATGGCCGCTTGGCCCCTTCGTTGCTGTCAGGTTTGACAGGGGCGATCCCCCGCGAAAGATCAGGAGCCCGCACTATGGAAACCATCTTTGTCACCTTGCTCGGCACTGCGCTGGTCAACAATGTGGTTCTGGTGAAATTCCTTGGCCTATGCCCATTCATGGGCGTGTCGAAACGGATCGACGCGGCCATCGGCATGGGCATGGCGACCACCTTTGTGCTGACGCTGGCCTCGGCCGCGAGCTGGCTGGTGACCGAACTCATCCTGACCCCGCTATCGCTGGGGTTTCTACAAATCCTCAGCTTTATCCTTGTGATCGCGGCAATCGTACAATTCACCGAGACGGTAATGCGCAAGGTCGCTCCCAGCCTCTATCGCGCTTTGGGTATTTACCTGCCGCTGATCACCACGAACTGCGCCGTTCTAGGTGTCGCGCTCTTGAACATCCAAGAGGGTCACAACTTCGCACAGAGCCTGCTTTACGGGTTCGGCTCTGCGCTGGGGTTTAGCCTCGTGCTCGTTCTCTTTGCGGGGATGCGGGAAAAGCTAGTGCAGCTGGCCGTACCCGCCCCGTTCGCTGGCGTCCCGATCGCTTTCATTTCCGCCGGTTTGCTGTCCATGGCGTTCATGGGCTTTGCCGGTCTTGTTCCGAACTGACCACAGGAGTTGCCCGATGTTCACTGCCGCTGCATCCATGTCGGCCCTCGGACTGGGGCTGGGATTGTTGCTGGGAACGGCCGCCCGCCGCTTCCACGTCGAAATCCCGCCCATCGTTGACGAAATCTCGGAGTGCCTACCGGGCACGAACTGCGGTCAGTGTGGCTTTGCGGGCTGCACTTCGGCGGCCGAGGCAATCGCGGACGGCTCTGCGCCGGTGACTCTGTGCCCCCCGGGCGGGCGCGATGTTGCCCTGCAACTGGCGGAAATAACCGGCACTGACGCAGACCTGTCCACCGAGGGCGAAGAAGCCATCCCCCTCATCGCCTTTATCTTTGAAGATCACTGCACCGGCTGCACCAAATGCTTCAAACGCTGCCCCACGGACGCGATCATCGGCGCGGCCAAACAAATCCACACAGTCGTCAGCGATGCCTGCATCGGCTGCGATGCCTGTGTCGAAGTCTGCCCGACCGAAGCAATCGTCCTGCGCGAGAAATCCAAAACCTTGCGCAGTTGGTATTGGGATCGCCCTGACAGCGCAGGCACCCCCGTCTTGCAAGGAGACGCGCAATGAACCTGTCCTCGATTGCGGCCTTCCTCAATCCGGTGAACCTTTTTTCCATCCGCGGCGGCATCCACCCCGAGACGCGCAAGTTCCTGACCGCAGACTGTCCGATCGAGGAAATGCCCCTGCCCAAACTCCTGCGCATCCCGCTTCAGCAGCATATCGGGGCCGAGGCCGCAGCGCTGGTCAAACGGGGCGACCGCGTACTCAAAGGACAACTGATCGGCAAAGCGCGCGGTCCGGTATCGGCCAACATTCACAGCCCGACTTCTGGCACTGTGGTCGCTGTCGGTGAATTCGCAGCCCCCCACCCTTCGGGCTTGCCCGTACCCACAGTGACCATCCGCACCGACGGGCTGGATGAGTGGGGGCCGCGTCTGCCGCGCCTGCGGCCTGAGATGGCTAGCCCTGAAGAAATTGCCGCCCAAGTGGCCGAAGCGGGCATTGTCGGCATGGGCGGCGCGACCTTCCCTTCGGCGATCAAGCTAAACCTGCGGGACCGTTACCCCCTGACGACGCTGATCATCAACGCCGCCGAATGCGAGCCCTACCTGACCTGCGATGACCGCCTGATCCGCGAACACGCCGAGGAAGTGGCCGATGGCGCCGCGATTATCGCCAAAGCACTTGGGGTCGAAGAGATCATCTTTGCGATCGAGAGCAATAAGCCCCAAGCCGCCGCTGCGATCACCCCCTTCAACCACCCGCTTGGTATGCGACTGCAGGTCAAGGTGGTCCCGACCCAGTACCCCATGGGCTCCGAAAAGCACTTGGTCCAGATGGTGACAGGCAAGGAAACCCCTGCCCGCACCCTGACCGCAGAGCTTGGCGTCGTGGTCCACAACGCCGCCACCGCATATGCCGTTCATCTGGCCGTGCGTTATGGGGAGCCTCTGATCTCGCGCCATATGACCGTTTCGGGCCGCGCGATCAGCCGCCCCGCCAACCTGCGCGTCCGCATCGGGACGCCAGTTCTGGACATTATCAACCACTGCGGCGGCCTAACCGAAGACCCCGAACGCCTGCTGCTTGGTGGGCCAATGATGGGCCAGCCGATCGCCACCCAACGTGTGCCGATTGTCAAAGGCACAAACGGTATCCTCGCCCTCAGCGCGTCCGAGGCCCGCAAAGAAGAGATGTTGCCCTGCATCCGCTGCGGCACCTGTGTGCAGGCCTGTCCTTGCGGGCTGACCCCATTCGAGATGAACGCCCGCATTCAGTCTGGTGATCTGGACGGCGCTGCCCGCGTCGGTCTGATGGACTGCGTGAATTGCGGCTGCTGCTCTTATGTCTGCCCGTCGAACATCCCGCTGGTCCAAGGGTTCGCCTTTGCCCGTGGCAAGTTGGCAGAAAAACAAAGCCGCAAGCACCAGCAAGAAGAAACAAAGCGCCTCGCTGCGGCGCGCACCGCCCGAGAAGAGGCGATTGCCGCGAAGAAGCGCGCCGCCATGGCAAAGCGCAAAGCCGAGATGGCCGCGAAAAAGGCAGCCGAAGCTGCCGCAGCGCAGGAGGCCACGAAATGACCGCCCCGACAGTCGCCAGTGGACCCCATACCCACGCCGTGTTCAATGTGACCCGCACGATGTTCGCGGTGATGATCTGCCTGACGCCTGCGACGGTGTTCGGCTTTGCCCAGTTCGGGTTGCCCTCTGTTCTCTTGTTTGTTGTGACGGTTCTGTCCGCTTTGGTGTTCGAGATTGCCTGTCTGGCAGTCACGGGCAAACCCGTAAAGCGGTTCGCGATGGATGGATCCGCCCTGTTGACGGGCTGGCTCTTGGCGATGACCCTGCCCCCTTGGGCCCCGTGGTGGGTTGGTGTAACCGGATCAGGGATCGCGATCGTGATCGCCAAACATGCGTTCGGCGGGCTTGGGCAAAACTTGTTCAACCCCGCGATGGTGGCCCGCGCAATGTTGCTCGTGGCCGTGCCGGTGCCATTGACCAGCTGGGTCGCCCCAGTCGGACTGACGGGCGGCCCTGATCTGATGGCCTCGGTCGCGATCACCTTTGGCGGCGCGCCGATCTATGACGCAGTCAGCAGCGCTTCGGTCCTGAGCACCCTGAAAAGCGGCCTCGATGCTGGCACCCCGATGCTCGACATCCTGCACCAATCCGACAGCATTCGCAGCCAGTTCGTCGGCGTCATGGCCGGCAGTCTGGGGGAGACCAGCGCGATGCTCCTGTTGTTGGGGGGTGTCTGCCTGATCCTCTTGCGGATCATCACCCTCGCTATTCCCCTGTCGATGATGGGAACCCTGTTCGGACTGGCAGCACTGGCACACGTGATCGCGCCCGATCGGTTCCCACCGCCGCTCTTTCATGTGGTGAGCGGCTCGGCCATGCTTTGCGCATTCTTCATCGCGACGGACTATGTGACCTCTCCCGTCACCTCGAAGGGCCGCGTGATCTACGGCGCGGGCATCGGCGCCCTGATCTTTGTGATCCGCAGTTGGGGGTCCTTCCCCGAAGGCGTGGCCTTTGCGGTTCTGCTCATGAACGCCGCCACACCGCTGATCGACGAATACGTGCGGCCCCGCATCTTTGGCCGAACCCGTGCAGGCAAGCCGCTGGAATTGGGAGAAAAGCCATGACCCATTGCGGCACCCCTACCCCCACTGGCAAACCCCAGAACCCACCAATCAAGCATGGGCTTATCCTTGCCGCGTTTGCCTTGGGGACCGCAGTCATCCTGTCCGCCTCGGCTGATCTGACACGTCAGGCCATCGCTGACCGCGCGACCGAGGATCTCTATGCCTCGCTCGCCCAAGTGATTTCCGAAGACAGCCACGACAACGATCTGACCGCCGATCTGATGACGGTCGAGGACAGCGTCGAAGGCAGCGTACCCGTTTACATCGCTGCCCAAGGGACCGAGGTCACTGGCGTCGCCTTTGTCCTGTCCGGTTTCGGCTATGGCGGGGAAATTCGTGTGCTGACGGGCATAGACGCGAGCGGCACCCTGACCGGCGTGCGTGTCCTGTCCCACGCTGAAACCCCCGGCCTTGGGGACAAGATCGAAACGGCCAAGAGCCCTTGGATTGAAAATTTCACAGGCCATTCCCTGACCGACCCCGGCCCCGAGGGCTGGAAAGTCCAGAAGGACGGCGGCGTTTTCGACCAGTTTTCTGGCGCAACGATCACCCCCCGCGCGGTCGTCGGCACGGTCCAACGCGCCCTCGCGCTGTTTGACCGAAACCGAAACACCCTGCTTGCCCCAAAGGAGACCCGCTCGTGACCGATTACACCAAGATCATCAAAGACGGACTCTGGCAAAATAACGTCGTGTTTGGCCAGCTTCTGGCCCTGTGTCCATTGCTGGCTGTGACCGGCACGGCGACGAACGGACTTGGCATGGGACTGGCGACAACCGTCGTTCTGGTGGCGTCGAACCTTGCCGTGTCCCTGCTGCGCAAGACGATCACGCCTGAAATCCGCATTCCCGTCTTTGTTCTGATCATTGCCTGCATCGTGACCGTTGTCGACATGGCCTTGAACGCTTGGCTCCATGATCTGCACAAGGTTCTGGGCCTATTTATCCCGCTGATCGTCACCAATTGCGCTATCCTCGGACGGGCCGAGGCGTTTGCCTCCAAAAATGGCCCCGTTGTCTCTGCGCTGGACGGGCTGATGATGGGCGTCGGGTTTACCGCTGCGCTCACCCTACTGGGAGCGCTGCGCGAAATCTTTGGCTCTGGCACTCTATTTGCCAACGCGGCGCTCCTACTTGGACCCCAAATGGGCTTCCTCGAGGTGACGATTTTCCCCGAGTACCAAGGGTTTTTGCTGCTGATCCTGCCCCCAGGCGGCTTTATCGCGCTGGGGGCTTTGCTCGCGCTCAAGGCCGCATTTGACCAGCGCAAAGCCGCGCCTGCCAGCGGTGCCACTCCGCGCGAAGGGCGGATTTTTACCGCGGTTGGTGCCCTACCCCAGCCCGCTGAAAGCGGAGAGACCTCATGAATGTCGGTGTCGCTTTTGCCAAGGCCGGATCACAGGTCTGGATGACCATCGACGTCCCAGAGGGCGCGACCGTCGCCGAAGTGATCCAGTTGTCCGGCTTACTAGACCGCTTTCCCGAGATCGACCTATCGGTGAACAAAGTGGGGATCTTTGGCGCGATGGCCAAGCTCGATAAACCCGTCAATGCCGGGGACCGCGTAGAGATTTACCGCCCAATCCATCCCGAAGCCGAACTGCTTGAAAAGAAGAAATAACGCAGTCTTCCTGTCCGGAGTATTCCCAATGACCCGACTGACCAGACGCCACTTCACCCGCACATTGCTTGCCGGAGCGGCCGCAGGCTTTGCCGGTTTCGGCACCGAGTTCGCGGCCCGCGCAGCGCCCATCGCCGTCATCGGCGGCGGCCCTGCTGGAGCAACGGCCGCCCTAAAGTTGAAACGCGCCCGTCCCGATCTGCGCGTTACCCTGATTGAGCGAAATCCGAGCGGGCTGCGGCGCTCGGCACAAAATGGCCCCTTTGCAAAACCCAGCGCTGGCCCTGCATGGGACGCACTCTCCGCCGCCGGGGTCGAAATCGTGTTGGACGAAGTGACCGGCATTGATTGGACAGCCGCCCGCATCGACCTGTTTCGCGGCCAGCGGCTGGCCTATGATCGTGTCGTGTTGGCCCCCGGTACACGAAACCGTCCCGAACCTATTCAAGGCTACGGCGCCCGAGGCCGGCACTTCTGGCCAGCGGCTTGGGGCAGCGCCCGCGAAGCGCAGCGGCTGACCGCGATGATCAAGGCGATGCCCGAAGCGGGGCATCTGGTCCTGCGATTGCCAGCAGAGTTGAGCCATCCGCAGGTCGCGCAAGAGCGGGTCTCGACCTTGGCCCGCTTGCTTGCAGTTTGGAAACCGGAGGCACGGATGACTGTTCTGAGCTCTACCGATTCCACAGGGTTTGATATCCCGGAGCTTGGCGCAGAGGTGACATGGCAAAGCGCCAACGTCATCTCTGTCGACGTTGACGCAGGTATCATCGAGACCGACCTCGGCCGAATTACCGCGGATGTGGTGAACTTTGTCACGCCCCAGATGGCGGGCGCCATCGCGGGTGATGCTGGATTGGTGGACAGCACGGGCTGGTGCCCGGCTTCGGACGCGGGACTATCCTTGATCCGGCCCGAAGCGATCGTTCTTGGTGATGCGCGCGCCGGAGCCAAGCGGACCGTGCCTGCGGCCATTGAAGACGCGCGGCGGCTTGGTTCGGTTCGGATCTAGAGGTTTCTGGGCTCAGACCATGTGGCTTGTGTTGCGCTATGAGTATTTTTCGCAAAAAGAAGCCACGAGGCCAGAGCGATGACGACTAGCAGTAGCGCTCGGGCCCGAGGTTTTGCGCTTCGGAGTATCGGTCGCCGGCGGCCCATCCCACGGGCAAGACCTCTTCGATGCGGGCGAAATCGCTGTCAGTCAGTGTCAGGTGCGCCCCTTCGACCAATTGGCGCAGATGGGTGGTCGAACGCGTCCCCGGAATGGAGAGGACCTGCGGGCCTTGGGCCAGCACCCAGCCGTTCGCAAGACCTGCGGTACTGACCCCCATCTCTGCCGCGAGTTTGGCAAAGGCCTTGGCGCGTTCGAGATTGCGGGTCAGATTTGTGCCCGTGAAGCGCGGGTTCACCCCAAGGAATGGATTGCCCGCAGCGCGTTCGGCGTCTGGTGGCGTGTCGGTCAAAAGCCCCCGCCCGACTGGGGAAAACGCCACCATCGAGGTGCCTAGGCGCGCGCATTCCTGATTCATGCCCATTTCCGGAAGCCGCGTGGACAGGGAATATTCGTTCTGCACGGCATCGACAGGATGAATTTCGGACGCATCCCGCAACGAATAGGGCGCGATTTCAGAAAAGCCGAAGCCGCCGATCTTGCCTTCTTGTTTCAGAGCAACGAGGGTTCCGGTCACCTCTTCGATCGGGATGCTGTGCTGGCGGCGGTGGACATAAAAGAGATCAACATGCTCAAGGCCTAGCCGCTTCAGGCTCCCCTCGAGCTGGGAGCGTAGGTGCTGCGCTGAGTTGTCAAAGCACCGCGCGCCGGTCTCTGGATCGCTGGTGATGCCCGCTTTGGTCGCAATCACAAACGGGCTCTCGCCGCCATGGGCCCTTAGGAATTCGCCGATCACTGTTTCAGACCGGCCCATCCCGTAGATGTTCGAGGTATCGATGTGGTTGATCCCCAATTCCAGCGCCAGTTCCATAACCTCGAAGGATTCTGCCTGATCGGTCGGACCATAGAAATCGGAAAAGCTCATGCCTCCTAAACCGATAGAAGACACCAATTTACCCGTGTGACCTAAGGCGCGCTGTTCCATGAAGACCTCCGTTCCATTATTTCGGGTATCGAACACCGGAACGCTGCTCGAGGCAAAGGCAAAACGGCCCTCATCGCAGCGGAATAACGGGGATGCGCGGCGCTGATGCTGCATGTTCCGACAGGACGAGTGCGACCGCCCCTGCGATCAAAAGCCCAAGCGCCAAGGGCATCACAGTGTCTGTCCCCATTACAGCAATCCCGAGCGCAAAGAGCGTCGCCACCAAGCTTGAAATCGAGGCAACCACCGAGGACGCAATGCCCGCCATCTGGCCCAAATCCTCAAGCGCCATAGCATTCAGGTTGCCGAACAAGATACCGATCGAGAAAAACGCGCCAACGCTCAGGGAAATAAAGATCACTATATGCGGGGCGCCCCCAGTGACCAGCCCAGCCAAAGTGAGAGCGCAGCCGGTCAGACATAACCCCCAGAAGCCCGCCCGCGCCAAAGAGGTGCTGCCAAAGCGGACTACGGCCCGTCCGTTCAGAAACGACGCCAGCCCGATGCCACCAGCAAGAAGTGCGAAAATGTAGGGCAAGCCGGTGGTGATCTCATAGACCGACGCCAGAACTTGAGCCGAGAGGCTCAGGTAGGTCAGCTGTGCCCCGAATACCAAACCTGTGGCGACGATCAGCAGTACGACACGCCGGTTCGACAGAATACGTGAAATGTTCCCGAAAATGCGCCTGCCCGAAAAAGGAATGCGCCTGTCCAGAGGCAGCGTTTCCGGCTGTTTCCAGAGCAACCACGCCGACAACCCAGCCGCGGCAACAAGATAGGCGTAAAAGATCGCGGGCCAGCCCCCAAGGATCATCAGCCCCTGCCCAAACATGGGCGCGATCATCGGTACAAGGATGAATAGTGAAAATAGGAATGACATCACGCGGGCCATAGCATCGCCTGCGAACTGGTCCCGGATCATGGCACGGGTCGCGATCTTTGGCCCGGCAACGCCGATCCCCTGTACGATACGGCCCGCCACCAGCATCTCTATTGACGGGGCCAAAAGGCAAATCACTGTCCCCGCTACATAGATCATTAATCCCAAAAGAAGGGCTCTTTTCCGGCCAATAGCGTCTGATATCGGTCCAACAAACAGCTCTCCGATTACCATGCCCGCGATAAACAGCGAGATCAGGTGATGCGGGGCAAAATGCTGCGACGATGGCACACGCGCCCCGATCACCAGAAGCGCCGGCATCAACGCATCAATGCTGAATGCCGTAAGAGATGTGAGTAGCGCATAGAAAACTACGCGCGATAGGCCGATGTGAGTGTCCATAAGGTGTCTTAGACCACAGGCTATGATTGAACCAAAGCACTACCCCATGAACCCTTTGCCAAGTCTACTCTTGGGGCGTTGCAGGCATTTCGGGCATCGCCTCTTGTACCAGTGTCGGCTCAGCAGGGAGCAGCCCATCGACGGTATCCGGTGTCTCTGCCTTTGGCCGCGCGACTACAAATCCCAGATCACCGATCCGCGTGTCGCGGCCAAAATCTTTGTACCGCAATTGGCCGTTCACAACATAGAGGCGCGACGCACGATACGAGGTCCATGCCATGGGATCTCCATGGGTGTTCCATTCTTTGGCAATCTTCAGCAGGTGTGTTTCTTGGAGTTCGAGGTCTTTTGCCGTGATCGACGGGTCAAGCTGATCCGCGGGGAAGGTCAGATCCACCAGGCGCAGAAAGTCCGGATCGGCATTGTCACCGAGGTTTTGCAGAATGGGCAGGACCTCTTTGGGGTCGGTTTTCCGATCATCAACCGCGTAATAGCAATAGCCCTCGTAGAGCAAACCGCCACCGCCGACGACAGCCGCCCCAATGAGCGTCGCAGGGGCAGTCAGAACCGCTGCGACAGAGCCGACGCTGCCAAGAAGGCCAGTGGTGCCCGTCGCCGCAGCGCCAGCGCTGGCCGCGCCCGCAGCAGAGACAGAGCCGCCTGTGACGACTTGGGTCAAAGTGTAGAACCCAGCGGCTTTGGCTGCGCTTCCGGCGGTTTGGATGGCGGCGCCCGAATGCTCTTTGGCCGCAGCCGCCCCGGCGCCCATCAAAGCACTGGGCCGGTAATTACAGAGTTCCGCCGCCGCGCAGGTTCCAAAACCTGCAAGGGTAAGCCCCGCGAAAAAGGCGATCTTCATGGGTCTCTCTGAACCTCGTTTGCCAATAGACTCGGAGCCAGCGTGTACACTGCCCGATCTTCTCATTCAGAGAGGGAAATGACGGGACAGTCCAATCACGGCCCCGTCATCCAATATTTGCGGCCCCGCAGGCGGAGCCCTATCCAAGGTCTTAGCCCAGAACCTGCGCTACAGCCTTGGCAGTTTTCTCGGCCACTTCGTCTGCCTCGGCCTGTGTCAGGCAGAAGGGCGGCGCAAAGCCAAGGATATCGCCCTGCGGCATCGCGCGGCCGATCACGCCCTGCTCTAGCAAGGCCGCCGCAACGCTCGGCCCGACCTTCTCGGACGCATCAAAGAAGGTGCGGCTGTCGCGGTCTGCCACAAACTCGATCGCGGCCATCATGCCCTCGCCGCGAATTTCGCCGACATTTGCGTGCTCGGACAGAGCATTCCGCAGAGCCGCCTGGAAGTAAGCGCCATTCTCGCCTGCCGCCTGAACAAGGTTCAGCTCGTCGATCAGCTTCAGGTTGGCAACGCCTGCCGCCGCGCCAATGGGGTGCGCCGAGTAGGTCCAGCCGTGGCCAATGGGGCCGTTTTCGTCGGTGCCCTGCTCCAGCACTTTCCACATCTTGTCGCTGACGATCGAACCGGACAGCGGCGCATAGGCCGAGGTCAGACCCTTGGCGATGGTGATCAGGTCAGGCTTCAGATCGTAGTGAAGCGAGCCGAACATGCTGCCCAAGCGGCCGAAACCGGTGACAACCTCATCTGCGATCAGCAGGATGTCATGCTTTTGCAGGATCGGCTGGATCGCCTCCCAATAGCCTGCGGGCGGGGGCACAATGCCGCCGGTGCCCAGAACAGGCTCACCGATAAAGGCAGCGATGGTGTCCGCGCCCTCGCGCTCAATCAGCGCCTCCAGTTCGGCAGCGCAATGGGCCACGAACTGCTCTTCGGTCATCGAGACATCGTTGCGGCGATAGTAATACGGCGCCTCGGTGTGAATGACTTGGGTCAGCGGCAGGTCGAATTTCTTGTGGAACAGTTCCAGACCCGTCAGCGAGCCGGTCATCAGGCCCGACCCGTGGTAGCCGCGCCAGCGCGAGATGATCTTCTTCTTCTCGGGGCGGCCAAGGATATTGTTGTAGTACCAGACCAGTTTGATGTTGGTTTCGTTCGCATCAGAGCCGGACATACCGAAGTAAACCTTGGACATGTGGTCAGGCGCGCGGTCCAGAACCATTTTCGCCAGTGTGATGCTGGCTTCGGTGCCGTGGCCCACATACGAGTGGTAATAGGCCAGTTCACGCGCCTGATCGGCAATCGCATCAGCGATATCCGTGCGACCATAGCCCACGTTCACGCAATATAGGCCAGCGAACGCGTCCAGCAGTTTGGTGCCGTCACGGTCCTCGATATGGCATCCGGTTGCGGTTTTGATCACGCGCTGGGGCGCCTCGCCTCGGGCAAATTGGGCCAGATGGGTCGAGGGATGGAAGAAGTTTTCGCGATCCCACTGTTCGAGCATATCGTTTCTTAGCATAGGTCCTCTCCTGTCAGCCCCAATCGCGGCAGACGTATTTAATGTCAGTGAATGCTTCGAGGCCTTGGCGCGCACCTTCGCGCCCCAGACCGGATTGTTTGACCCCGCCAAAGGGAATCGGCGCGCCCGTTACCTTGGTCCGGTTGACCGCCACCATGCCGAATTGCAGGGCGCGGGTCAGGCGGTAGATGCGGCGCGGATCCAGACTGTGCACATAAGCGACCAGCCCGTATTCCGTGGCATTGGCGCGCTGGATCACCTCTTCTTCGGTGTCAAAGGCGGTGATTGGCGCGACGGGGCCAAAGTTCTCTTGGCTCATGATCGCGGCGGTGTCGGGCACATCGGCCAGCACCGTCGGCTGGAAAAACAGCGGGCCAAGGCTTTCGTCCACAGCGCCGCCGGTCAGCACTTTGGCGCCGTTGGCAAGTGCATCGGTGACTTGCTCGACCTGCTTCTGGATCGCCTTTTCGTTGATCAACGGTCCGATATCGGGGTCGTTCTGGCCGCTGCCCATGCTCAGCGCTTGGACCGCTTGGGTAAAGCGTGCACAAAACTCGGCGTAAACCTCGCGCTGCACGTAAATGCGGTTTGCCCCTAGGCAATCCTGCCCCGAAGTCGCGAACTTGGCTTTGACAGCTTCGGTGACTGCGCGGTCCAGATCAGCGTCGTCAAAGACAATGAACGGCGCGTGGCCGCCCAATTCCAGCACCAGACGTTTCACCGTATCTGCGGACTGGCGATAGAGCAGTTTGCCCACTTCGGTTGACCCAGTGAAAGACAGCGCCCGCACCCGCGCATCGGCAGTCCACTCGCCCACGATGGTGGCAGCATCGCCCACCACAGTGCTCATCACTCCCTCGGGGAAGCCTGCGCGGCGCGCCAATTCGGCCAGCGCCAGCGCCGACAGCGGCGTTTCGGCAGAAGGGTGGATGATGACCGTGCAGCCGGCTGCCAGCGCAGCAGCAGCCTTGCGGGTGATCATCGCACTCGGGAAGTTCCAAGGAGTGATCAGTGCAGCCACGCCTACGGGTTCGCGCCACAACTCCATCTCTGCGTCGGGCAGATGGCTGGTGACGCCCTCTATATTCGGGCGCAAGGCCTCTTCGGCATAGAACCGGACAAAGCTGGCGGCGTAGTCAATCTCGCCCCTCGCTTCGCTGATCGGCTTGCCCTGTTCGGCGACCATGATCTGGGCCAGATCCTCTTTGGCATCTAGGATCAGGTCGTGCCAACGGTGCAGCAGTGTAGCGCGATCTTGCGGCAGCATGCCCGCCCAATCGCCAAAAGCCTCATCGGCAGCCTCTACGGCAGCGCGGGCACCGGTGGCGTCGCTTAGAGCGACCTGCGCCACCAGATCTCCGGTGGCGGGGTCGCGGACGGCCAGCCGCCCCTGCCCTGCGAAATCTCCGTTCCCGCGCAGGAGGGCCGCGTCAGTAATCCATGGCGTCAAACGCTTCGACATCTCGGTCATGGCTGTGGTCTCCTTTCACCACGACCTTAGACCGCCCCAGAGAGAGGTTTTCGCTGTTCTGAGTAAAAACGGCAGAGAGGTTCTCTTTTCCCGCGGCCTTGGCCAGAGGAAATCTCTAGTCCCCGCGCAAGAGTCCCATAGCTGGCGGATCCGCTTTGATGGGCTTGGTTACGATATAGCTGTAGTAGCGGCGCACGCCCGCGCGGCTTTCCAGCAGACCGTCCATAAGCTCTTGGAAAGTGGCGACATCTGTCGTGACCAGCTGCATCAGATAGTCATAGCCGCCACCGATCGCCCAACAGCCCGTCACTGTGTCCATCCGGCCCACAGTGCGTTCGAACAGTTGAAAACTCTCTGCCTTGTGGCTTTCAAGCTCGACCGTGACAAAGACCTGCACGTGGGGCCCCAACGCCTCTAGGTCGATTTCGGCGCGGTAGCCGCGGATCAAGCCCGCCTTTTCCAGACGCTTCATCCGTTCCCAGCATGGCGTCGGCGACAGGTTCACCCGCGCCGCCAATTCGGTTTTGGCGATCCGGCCCTCTCGGCTGAGGGTGGCTAGAATGGCGATATCTCGGTCATCAAGGCGGGTGCGGTCCATGCACAGGTTGTTCCGCGAGGCGCAAGGATTTGTCAATCCAAGACATAATCTGTCCTTCCGTATCAGGTAACAGCGAAATTTCATCGCACCCACTTGCCGAGCGTTCATGAGATTGACAGGATCGCCCTATCGCATGACCGGCGGGCCGATTTGGTCCCGACCGAGACCAAGCCCGACCGCCTGACCCGATCAGGCAAGGCCACCTTGGGACACCTCTGGCGCGATGCCCCGCCCTGTCTTTGGCCCCGCCAATGTGCAGGTCGGCACGACTTGAACGAAAGGCCTACATGAACAAACTGCAACGAACACCAGAGCGGTACACCACCGAAGAGTACCGCGCGCGGCTGGTCAAAATCCGCGCCAAGATGGAAAAGCAAGGGCTCGATATGCTGATTATCAGCGACCCTTCGAACATGTCTTGGGTGTCTGGCTATGGGGGCTGGTCCTTCTATGTGCACCAGTGCGTTGTGATCGGGCCCACGGGTGATCCGGTCTGGTTTGGCCGCTCTCAGGACGCCCAAGGCGCCTATCGCACGGTTTGGGTCGGCCGCGACAACGTCATCGGCTATCCAGACCATTACGTGCAGTCGACGGAAATCCACCCAATGGAATACCTGTGCGACCGCCTGACCGATATGGGCTGGGATAAAGGCACCATCGGCGTCGAGATGGACAACTACTGGTTCTCGGCCCGCGCCTTCGAGCGTCTGCAAAACGGCCTGCCCAACGCGAAATTCAAGGACTCGACCGGCTTCATCAACTGGGAGCGCGCGGTCAAATCCGAGAAAGAGCTGGAATACATGCGCCAAGCCGCCCGCATCGTCGAGCGGATGCACCATCGCATCGCCGACAAGATTGAGGTCGGCGTGCGCAAGTGCGATCTGGTGGCGGAAATCTATGACGCAGGCCTGCGCTACGACGAATGGTACGGCCATGGCGGTGACTATCCCGCAATTGTGCCGCTGCTTCCCTCTGGCCCTGACGCCGCCGCCCCGCACCTGACGTGGGATGACCTGCCGATGAAAGAGAACGAAGGCACGTTCTTTGAAATCGCGGGCTGCTATCAGCGCTACCACGTGCCCCTGTCGCGGACGATCTTCCTGGGCAAACCGCCGCAAGAGATCATCGAAGCAGAAAAAGCCGTACTCGAGGGCATGGACGCGGGCCTTGAGGCCGCGCGGGCAGGCAACACCTGTCACGACGTGGCAGATGCGTTCTTCAAGTCATTGGAAAAGCGTGGAATTGTCAAAGACAACCGCTGTGGCTACTCTATCGGCCTGAGCTACCCGCCGGATTGGGGCGAGCGCACCATGTCCCTGCGCCGCGGCGACATGACCGAGTTGCAGCCTGGGATGACTTTCCATTTCATGACGGGCCTTTGGATGGAGACTTGGGGCTACGAGACCACAGAGTCCATCGCCATCACCGACGGCGCGCCCGAAGTCTTTTGTGATCTGCCGCGCAAAATGCTGGTCAAAAACTGATCTCTCTTGGGGTAGCGGGCACGCCCGCTACTCTCCTTTGTCCTCCGCAGCTGTATTCAGCCAGTCAGCGATCAGATCAAGGTGAACGGCCCGATTGCTGTCCCAAGCATCGCCGTCTTGAAATCCGAAATGATGCAGCCCCACCAGCCGCCCCTGCCTGTCAAAGACCGGTGCACCGGACGACCCGCCAGAGGTGTCGCAAGTGTGGGTGAAATCTGTCGCCTCCCCCCGTCCTGCCACGCGAAGCTCGCCCGCCGTGCAGTCAAGCATCGAGATTTGCTTGGGCTGCGAGCCGGAGTGCTGCACAACAACCATCGGCATTTCCGGCACGGTCTCCATAGGAAGGATTTCAACCAGTCCGTAGGCGTCGTCCATGGGCCGATCCAGCGTCACGACACTGACATCTAGGGCGGGGTTCATCCGCAACAAATCTACCCCTGCGCAGGTGGCTTGAGCCCCGATCCCAAGCCGCCCGGTCTGATCATATTCGTAGCCAAACACCGCCGTCATGCTCGCACAGGTTTCTTGATCACGAATGCAGTGCTCGTTGGTCATGAGCTGATCCGACCCGATCAAGAAGCCAGAACAGGTCCGTGCAAACCCGCCCTCTACAAACGAAAGCAGCGCGACGGGAGGGCCCAGAGCCTGAAATTCCTCAGGCACCTCTGGGTTGTTGATCGGAGTCAGCTGGTTTTCCCCATAGGTCGAATACCGCGCGATCTTGGTGCTTTGGATAGCAATGCTCTCGATTACCAGTGCGGCGGTATCAGGAAGCCTGCTGTCTGAAACCAGTGCGAGCCGCGCCCGACCAAATGGCAGTAGCGGTGTCCATTGACCCGCCTCGGGGATCGCCGCCAAGCCGACTTCAAGGCTTTGATCCATCGCGCCGAAAATGACCAATCGGGCATCGTCCGGGAAAGACGCCCCTTCGGTGCGCAGCAGCAGCCGGATGTAGTCCGCCCCTGCCAGACTAATCTCGTCCGACCAGACCGCGCCGCGATCGCCCAACCATTGGCTTTTGTCGATCCAGATTTTCCGCTCTTCGATCTGCCCATCGACAAACGCCTCGAGCACCGGCACATCCTGAGCGGTTGCCGAACCTGCACCGCACAACAATAGGGCCCAGAGCCGTCTCATTCGTCGAACAGCGGGCTGGTATAATCGCGAATATCGCGAAATTCGAAGGTCACTTCTTCTGAGCGGTCCTGCGCGTCCCGCGTCAGGACTGTGATTTCAGCCGAGAGCGTTCGTACGAGGCAAGATGGGTCGCGTTCAAGCGCTCCGTAGCGTCCGCCCAACGCGCCGCCGGTGTGCTTGAAGATAAAGTGGCGTTTCTTTGCATCGTTCCAGCCCAACCTGCGGACGTTGTACCAGTTCTGGTAGCCTTGATCGGCGTGTGGACTTTTGCAGACAAAGCCTGCGGGTGCCTCAATCACTTGCCCCGTGATTGTCCGCCCGTCAAAAAGTTCAAACTGAGCCTCGTGAAGGTGGATCGCCCGCGAAACATTGAGCCGCCCGTCCCGCAGTGCCCCCGCCAACTGGGGAAAGAAGTCTGCCGTGTAGCTGAGCCTGTCCTTTACGATCTTCGGAGAAAGCTGCCCCCCGCCCTCGCCAAGTTCGTCGCCATAAATAAATTCGCCAGATGCGAAGATCAACGAGGCCACAGCCGACACTTGCGGCGCGGCAAAAGAGGTGCCCTTTTGCACTGCGAACCGGTTTCCTGTCACAGTCGTCAAAATGTTCACCGCAGGTGCACCGATATCAAAACGCGGACTACGGTTGGACCCAGCAGTCTGACTGCTCCAGACGTTCTGGCCATCCAATCCCACCACGGTGATCACGTTGTCCAGATCATTCATACAGGCGGGCAGGATTGGGCAGTTCTCTTTTGTCATCTCGCGGTTCTCATTCCCCGCGGCGGCAACGATCAACATACGGCTGCCGTGAATGGCCAAAGCTGCTCTGACTTCTTCGCGACCCGTGAATTTTGGCTGCATCCCGAAGCTCAGGTTCGCGACCCGCGCGTCCTTTGGGATGCCGATCAAAAGTTGCTCTATCAGAGCGAAAATACCTTGGTCCGCTGGTACATTCCGGTCCAGCCCCAACATCCAGAGCCGCGCATTTGGATTGATCCCAAGTGTCCCGAGTTGGTTGGCTGGCGCCGCAATCACCCCCGCAACGGCCGCCGCATGATCCGCATCCGACAATGCCGCAGGATCAAGCTGGTCGCAGGTTTCATCAGGGCCCATTTCGGCGCGGGGGATAACATCCCCGTCCGGCTTCAAAAGATCTGGCAGATCGCAATGTCCCATCGACAATGGCGCGTCGATCACCACGACATCCACCGGACGCTGGAAGCTGTGCCCCAGATCTTTGCGTTTGGCGAAGGGGTGATGAATGACTTCGAACATGTCAATCTGCTCTTCCATCAAGGGCTCGTCCCCAGACCATTTCAGGTCTACAGAGCCTAAGGGGCGCAGGTTATTGCGCACCCCTTGCAGGGTTAAATCCGCGGGCGACTGCTTTAGCAGATTGGAGTTCCAGCTCGGCGAAAAGTTGGACGCAGGCGCAAAGGTTTTCTCTGTGGTCTGCGCTGCGCTGGCCTCTGCGACTGGCGCATCCTGCTCTTCGCGCAGGTTCATCAAACTGCTCAGAAGCTCCGAGGACTCGTCCGGCTGGAGCCATAAATTCGTCTCGTATTGCTGACGGGGAATGGTGATCGTTGCCCCTGCATTTACGGACTTCAGAAGACGCGGGTTAAAAGTTGCGACGAGCTCTTTGCAACTCATCTTCCATGCTGAACAATCAAGGCCGGGTTCGGGCGAGTAGCTACTCACGCTCCACCCCTCCGGGGCCGGAACACGGACCAATGTGGTGACAGGTCGAAAGGAATAGTCCGGGATTTTCACCACATCATCTGCACTCAGCCGCCAGTTTCCACGACTTGGTGCAAACCCGCCCACATGCTCCACAGCGTTGGACAGCTGCTTGTCTGATACCGGTGTGCGCGTCCTACGGCAAAGCCCCGGATTGATGTCGCACATCATCGCATCAAGGGATTCAGGAAAGTGCGCCCCGTGCATCACACCTTGGTTTCTCAGCAGAACTTCGACAAACGGAGGGGCGCCGATGACCTCTTCGCGCAGGGTCAGATTTCCTGAATTATACAGCGTCAGAAAGAGCTGCTCGATCTCGATCGCCAGCGCGGCATCATTGTTTGCTCGTGACCGCCAGACCACTGCGGTCTCTGGCACCATCGCCGGTGCAGCGCCCGCCAGTCCGAGGAAAAGAGCGAGCGCGGATTTCAAGCCCATGACATGTCCTTTCTCTGCTGGTTCGTTCAGGGACGCGGTGTGTCGATAACGACATTGAACGTCGCGGCCTCGTAGCCATGCACCGCGACCGAAACGAGTGTTTTGCCCTTTGGCACGTCAAATGCGCAGACCTCGTCCGCGCCCGCATTGTAGGGACGGCAATCGTAGCTAGAGACCAACGCAGCCCCATCGAACTTTACGTAGAGATCCGGATCACCAGTTCCGGTCATTTCCGCCCGAAAGGGCTCTCCTTCCATCACGGGCCCCTGCCAGACCATCTGCAAAGCGCCTTGGGCAAGGTCAAACGGTCCAAACTCCTGCAAGCTCGCGACTTGATCGGGCGGTGAGCAGACCGCTGCGTCGATCTGGAAGCCATCGGCCGGCCCAAAAAGGCAGGCGACCCCGTTCTTGTCCTGATCTGTCAGGGTCAGAGACCAATCCCCAAGCCCGTTGCACTGCGGGTAATGCATTACCGAGAACGCATCATAGTCCGTCACGCCACGCCAATCGCTGTCCTCGAAACATGCCCCTGCATCAGGGCGGGTGTGTTCGTGACGCCCGCCAAGCACATGCCCCAGTTCGTGGCGCAGAACGCCGCGCAGGGTCAGGTTGTCATTGGGATCGAGCGCAAAGGACGATGGATCAATCACTACGCTACGATCACTGCGGGGATCGTTCGGGAAAAAGGCTGCGGCCAGAAATTCCCCGCCCGCATCGACCGGCCTGACATCGAACAGAACGTTGCTATTGGTTTGCGTGCAATTGCCGTCTTCTTCGGGCAAGTAGATAAAATCCAGATCGGCCACAGCCTCCCACGAGGCAGCCGCAGCAAGCATGTCTCCGACAACCAGCGGATGGCGCGGCCCAAAGTCATCGCTGACGCAAAAGGTCAGGGCTTTCCGCGTATTGGCATCCCAGATCTGATCAAGGCCGCCGACATTCAGAACCGTGAATTCCGGCACGGCACCTTCGGAGGCTTGCGGCAAAGTGCGGACGTTCTGCATCCAGAACTCGCGCAATAGCTTCTCGTTGCGTATGGGCGTGTCCCCGTTGACATAGAACTTTCCCGTTTCGGGCAGGTACAGGGTCTGGTCCCGAAAGCTCTCGAAATTCATCGTTGCGCGTGACGTACGCGCAGCGTCTGCTAGGGCCGCCAGTGCCTCTTGCCCTTCTTCGGGGCTCAGGGATTGTGCGCCGGCCGGTCCGGCAAGAGTGGCCAAAAGAAGTACAGTCCCATGGGTTTTCATGTCTCTCGTCCTCTTGCTGGCTGGTGTGGGTCAGGTGAAGACCGACTGGTACACAGGGTGATCGGCATAAGCCTTTTGCAGCCTGTCGCGGGGCGGCCCTGAATGATCAAGCCCGAGGTATCGCGCCGCATTCCCCCCCATGACACGCTGTATCTGCGTGTCTGTCAGAGAGAGTTGCTCGAGAACGCCAAGAACCTTGGCAAGGTATTCGGGATGCGAGGGTTCTTTGCCGATCATGGACCAATCAGATCCGTACATCATCCGGTTCACCATCTCTGGATGGCGCTCCAGCAGATCAGAGGTCAGCGTCAACACGCGCTCTTGCGAGGCCGCATCCCCTTCGGTCACTTCATTCCAATAGCCCAAATCAAAATAGACATTGGGAAATTCCTCGACCATCTCGACCAGGGTCTCTTCCCAGTTCCCGCCAGAAGTGAACGCACGGGTGGTATCTGTCTCGTCAAAGCCGCCGAAATGGGCAAGGTTCAGGCGCAGATCGGTGAAGCGCTGATCTCGCATTAAAACTTGCCAGCCAGCCGGATCGGCAAAGCGCCCCGTGTCCGGGCCAGCGGCAATCGAATTGGTGGCGTGGGCTTTGATCGCGACCTCGTTCTCGACACACCAGCCAAACAGATCGTCCAGCTCGCGGTCCAACGCCGCGCCACCTTTGACAGGCTTGCGCGGCACCCAACTTAGATCGCTGTCATTGCCGACGGGCCGAAACCCCATCGGTGGATAGAGTTTCACCCCCAGAAAACCACGTTCCAGCACAGCGTGTTTGACATTGCGCAGCGGATCGATCTCGGGGTCGTCCTCGCGTTCGAGCGCAGCCCGCAACGGGCAGAACGGAGCAAAGGGCAGGATCAGCGCCTCTTCATAGACCTGCGTAATCCGAGCGACCACTTCGATCTGGTCTTCGATCGGGGTCACACTCTCTTCGGTAAAAAACCAAGCTCCGAAATCCACGAGCGACGGAGAGAAAATCCTGATCCCCCCTTCTTGGCCGTACAGTCGGTCCAACTCGGCCAGAATATCGAGACGACTGCGCGTGAGCAGACCCGCCCAACGTATGGTTTGCATGAGCGACGAGCGGTGGACATATTCTCTTTCTTGGCCTCTGCTCAGCGACTTTGCCTCTGTGTTCGTCTCTTTCGCATAGATGCGAGAGGCCAGAAGCGTGGTTTGCGCTCGCTGGGTCTGAAGCCCTTTTCGCGTGGGCGTCGCGCCGACCTCGGCGGCGATCCTGTCCAAAATAGCTTCTTCGGCAAATTGTGATGTCCGCAGCCCAGCTGTCGCCTGCCCCGTTGAACGCGAGAAGCGTTCCAAAGCCTCTGCGACCTTGGCCTCGTCCTGCGCCTCCACTGCATCACGGGACATAGGCGCCCTGCCCTTTTCTAGCGCGGCCAACTCTTCGGCGGCTGTCGGGGTTTTGGCCAAAAGGATCGCCTTGAGCAGTTTCAAAAATGCATCCGACCGCATCTGTGGGTCCACGGCCGCATGGGCATCCCGAAGCTGGGTCTGCTGCAAGAAACCGACGATGGGCACATCGCGGCCGTTAAAGAAATGCGTGTGGATGTCGATGGCTGTGCGCGAGACCTCGGGCTGGAAGAAACGCCTCCATTGACCGCAACCAGACAGAGCTATTGCTGAAATCGACCCCATGAGTGTGGTCAGAAAAGTGCGTCGTGTGACCATCTGATCTCCTTCGGGTCAGGTGAATAAGGGAGGCCGGCACCGATGGCGGACGGTACCGGCCCACGGCGGTCAACCCTCTAGAACCAAAGCGAATTTCATCCACTTTTCCAAAGAGTCGACCGGCGTTCCGTCAGGCATACGCAACGGGCTGTGCGCAGGCTCGAATTCAGTAGAGAGGGCAGAGTCAGGATCGGATAGCAGCGTGCCAACAAATGTGCTCGCGACAATCCAGCTGCCGACCTCGCCCAAGTGATCGCCGCCCGCGGCTTCGGCCTCTGCCAGCAGGTAAAACCAGAGCGGCGTGCGTTCGTGCAGCTTGGCCTGACTGCACCGCATGAATTCCGAGAGATCCGGCTTACTGTCTAAAATTGCGCTCACATCGCTGATCGGGTCAGAGGTAACTGCGCCAATAGACTTGAGATGCGCGTGCAGCGCCTGCCCCGTGGGCAAACGCAAGCTAAGTCCCCGCCGCAAGTTGCGTTTGGCCAGATGCTTGAACAGGGCTTTTACGTCCGCATTCGTCTCTTCGTTGGCCTCGTTCGACATGCTGCCCAAGGGCGGCGCGATCATCGTGTCAATCCGGCGTGCGACCCGCGCGGGGCCACCGTCCGACGCATCCCCGTCCGCAGTCAGGAACCGGGTCCAGTCGATGATCCAGTTGTCCGGCAGAGTCGGTGCGCCTGCGAATCCGCCACCGGCCGTAAACAAGAACATCAACTGGAAAGGCGCCGTACCACTAGGTCGTCCGAAGATCCGGTTGTAATCGTAGATATCCCGCACCATCGAATGGCCGAACCGATAGGCCGCGACCGAAAATTCCAACGGGATCGCATCCCCCAATGTTTTCTCGGTTTGACGTGCCTCAGTGCCGTAGTAGTCGCGCCGGAATTCAAAGAAATGCTTGGCTTTATCCGCAAGCACACGCTGCAGAACTGTCTCGTCGCACATCCCTTTGAGGTAGCCGTTCACGATAAGCCATTGATAGTGCAGCTTGGTCAGGGCCTGCGCCGAATGGAAATCCGCAATCCAGCCTGTGTCATTGGCCTCCAGAAAGTCGACGGTACGATTGTGGAACCGCAAAAAGCTGACATGGAACTGCGCCACAATGAGGTTTTCATCATTGCGCATGTCGCCAATCAAAGCGCGCCGGTCCAGAGTCTCTTCGAACTTCTCGCGCCCCTCAGCGCCTAGGCGCGATTCAATGATCGACAGAAAGGCCTCTTTTACCTCTGGCTCGACCTGACCAAAGCGCGGCAGATCGCGCACCGCGTCTAGACCATCGGGCCGTTGCGCACCACCATCCACCAGGGTACAGGTCCCCACCCGCATTTTGGCAGGGATCGCGGGATGGCGCATACCAGAGATGACTTTGGCAACATTTGCTTTGGTTTCTTCATCAGCCGCATTCTCTAGGCCAATCGGGAAGCCACCATAAACGCTATCCAGATCGAAGCGCGGACTCCGCGCGTTCTTGAGGTCATTTTCGATCTCTTCCGATGTTTTGATCGGCTCAGGCGCGTCGATCTTGGAGATCTCGGTCTCGCGGTCTGTTCGTGCGGTCAGTTCGTGATCCAGAAACTGCCCCCAGTAGGTCATCACGGCGGGCATGCCGGAGTCCGGTTGCGGCAGTCCCGACCCCTCAGCATGTTCGAGGACCATCTTGTCGCCAAGCATGTCCAACTCTGCCAAAGCATCGTTTGCAATAAAATCTTCGGGAGATGCGGATGTGTAAGGGAAAATGAACCCGAAATCCGCGGCCTCGTCGACGGCGACATCGCCTGTGTCTGGGACTAGGGCGTCTCGCCTCAGTGCCGTTTTCGTTTTGGTCGTTTGCTGTCGATCATTCCCGCTGTGGGACTGGAAAAATAGCGCCATAGCTCTACTCCTGGCTGCAACAAAACTACACTTTCAAAGGAATTTAGGAAATTTATAGCACGCGCGATCACACCAATACACAACCACAACGAAACTAAATTCACAAGAAAGCGCATTAAAAACTTGAGCTTTTGGATTTACTTTGGCTTCTCAACCAGTTAACGCACGCAACTTTTTGAAGAAATCTACCCGATTATATGCCGGGGCGTTGCATACCTGCGGTCACCGCGCGGTTGTGCCCTGCGCGCACGTCCTATCGGGCGACGAAGTGCATCGGGACATGTCTTGGCGTCGGGGCGCCAAAAGAATCAAATTCTATTGGCTCTGCGCTAATGCGCAGTCCTTGAGTTTGCTCAATTTGATAGTTTTAGGGCGCCTTTCACCCGGTCGATCGCATGGGCGCACGCCGGCGCACACTGTCGGGTCGCCCCGAAAGGCTTAGCGCTGAGTCGCCTCTGGCGCAGCGAGAAATCACCTTTCCTTTGGACACCACAGCCAACCGCGCAGGTCGCAAGCGCAGCGCATCCACAGGCCCCGCCGCATCCAGCACCACCAGCGAAGCCAGCGCGCCCTTGCGCAGACCGAAATCAGAGAGCCCCATGATCTGCGCATTCGTTTCGGTAACCATGGTAAAGCAGCGCGCCATTTCGGCCGGATGGGTCATCTGCGCTACGTGCATTCCCATGAAGGCCACATCCAGCATGTCCGCTGTTCCCAGCGAATACCAAGGGTCCAGAACGCAGTCCTGCCCCCATCCCACGGTGATCCCTGCGGCCTGCATCTCCTTGACCCGCGTCAGGCCACGGCGTTTGGGGTAGCTGTCATGGCGCCCTTGCAGCACGATGTTGATCAAAGGGTTCGGGATCGCCGCAATCTCTGCCTCCGCAATCAACGGCAGCAGTTTCGACACATAGTAGTTGTCCATCGAATGCATCGAAGTCAGGTGCGATCCGGCCACCCGGCCCTGCAGGCCCAGTCTCTGGGTTTCATAGGCCAATGTCTCGATATGGCGGCTGAGCGGGTCATCGGTTTCGTCGCAATGGATATCCACGCGCAAGCCTCGATCCGCTGCGATCTGGCACAGGTCGATTAAGCTGTCCGCCCCCGCCTGCATCGTCCGCTCGAAATGGGGGATGCCGCCGACAATCTCGATCCCCATATCCAGCGCGCGGATCAGGTTCTCGCGCCCATTCGGCGCGCGGTATAGGCCATCCTGCGGAAAGGCGACCAGTTGCAGATCAATGTAATCTTTGACCTTTTCGCGCACTTCCAACATGGCGGTGGCCGTGTTCAGGTGATCCGCCGTCGTATCCACATGGCTGCGAATGGCAAGCAGCCCCATCGAGGCCGCCCAATCGCAGTAGGTCAGCGCGCGCTCGACCATTTCGTCCACCGTCGCGATGTCCCGCAACTCGCCCCACAGAGAAATCCCCTCTAGCAGTGTGCCAGAGGCGTTCACCCGCGGCAGTCCATAGCTGAGCGTTGCGTCCAGATGGAAATGCGGATCGCAGAACGGCGGGGAAACCAGATCACCGGTGGCATCAATGACCTCGGCGGCTTCGCCCTCGATCACAGGGGCGATATCGGCAATCCGGTCGCCCTTGATCGCAATATCCATGACAGAGCCGTCGGGCAGCGTGCCGCCCTTGACCAAAAGATCGAACATCATCGTGTTCCTTTATTGAATGGGACCATCAAGGCCGCGGGCACCTGTGCGCTGCGCGACATCAGAACCAGCGCCAGAATGGACAGCACATAGGGCATCATCAAGAAGATCTGATAGGGAATAACTGTCCCCAATCCAGTTTGCTGCACGCGGATTTGCAGCGCGTCAAAGGCGGCAAAAAGGATCGCACCCAGCAGCGCCTTGCCCGGTCGCCATGCCCCGAACACCACCAGCGCGATACAGATCCAGCCGCGCCCGCCGACCATATCGAAAAAGAAGCTGTCGAATGCGGACATGGTCAGGAACGCCCCGCCGACGGCCATCAAGCCACTGCCGACGATCACCGCGCCCATGCGGATGGCGGTGACGGACAGACCTTGGGCCGCGACGGCAGATGGATTCTCGCCTGCGGCGCGCACAGCCAGCCCAAGGGGCGTGCGGAACAGCACAAAAGCCGTCAGGGCCGCCGCAACAAACGCCGCATAGGTCAATGGCGTCTGGGAAAAGAGCGCAGGCCCCACCAGCGGAATTTCCGACAAGAGCGGGATTTCGAACGGCTGGAACGCCTCGATTTTCGGGGGAGACGAGACTTCGGGCAGAACTACGCGGTAGGTGTAGAATGTGACCGACGTTGCCAAGAGCGTGATCCCCACGCCGACCACGTGTTGGGACAGCCCGAACGGCACGGACAGCACCGAATGCAGCAGGCCGAACGCCATCCCAACGAACATCGCGACCGCAACCCCGCCCCACAGGGGCAGACCAGCCCAAACCGAAATCCATCCGGCAAAGGCACCCGCGACCATGATCCCCTCGATCCCGAGGTTCAGCACACCTGCCCGCTCGCAAATCAGCTCGCCGATGGTGGCAAAGATCAGCGGGCTGGCGATACGGATCGCCGCCGCCCAAAAGGACGCCGAGAGCAGGATATCAAGCAGCTCCATTAGTCCCTCCTGACGCGGAATTTGGTGAACAGGATCGCCAGAACCATGAGCAGCAGCGCCGAGGCCAGCATGATGTCCGCCAGATAGGTCGGCACACCGATAGCGCGGCTCATGCTGTCTGCACCGACGAAAATGATCGCCACGAACAGCGCCGCCGCCACGACCCCGAGCGGATTCAGCAGCGCCAGCATCGCGACCACGATGCCGGTGTATCCAAAGCCCGGAGACAGATCGAGCGTCAGCGATCCTTTGAGGCCAGCGACTTCGGAAAAGCCCCCCAACGCTGCCAGACCGCCAGACAGCAGCGCCGTTTTCAGGATGACTTTGGTGACCGGAATGCCCGCAAAGCGCGCCGCTTCGGGGTTCTGGCCGACAGCGCGCATCTCGAACCCGAGTGTCGTTTTTCGGTCAATCACCCAGACCGCCACCGCGCAGATCAAAGCCAGCGCAAACCCCCAGTGAAGGCGCAGGCCCTCGACGATACGGGGCAAACGGGCCTCGGGGATCAGTCGGGCGGATTTGGGCCAGCCCATGCCCATCGGGTCCTTCAGCGGACCTTCGAGCAGGTAGGAGACAAACAGCAGAAAGATGAAGTTGAAGAGCAGTGTGGTGACGACTTCGTCCACGCCGAAACGGGTTTTCAGCATAGCCGGGATCAGCAGCACGATGGCGCCCGCAAACGCCGCGCCAATCGCCAGTGTCGGCAACAGGACGGGCGCAGGCCATGCCAAGGCGCCTGTCCCCAAAACCACGGTGATCACTGCCCCCGCATAAAGCTGCGCCTCGGCCCCGATGTTCCACAGTTTGGCGCGGAAGGCGACCGCCACGGCGAGGCCAGTGAAAATCAGCGGCGTCGCACGGTTCAGGGTTTCAAGCAGCGCAAATTTAGAGCCCAAAGCCCCTTTGAAAATCAGGCCGAAGACCGCAAACGGGTTGCCACCGGCGATTTGCGCTAATAGCGCGGCGATAACAAAAGACGCCACGATGGCCAGCATTGGCGGAACGATCCGGCGGCTGACGCTCGGCTGAGAAATCGCTTCAAGACGCATGGGCAAACCTTTGTCCTGCCATCCATTTCCCCAGTTCGGCAACCGTCAGGGCGCCGGGTGGGAACGCAGGGCTCAGCCGCCCTTCGGAGATCACATGGATTTTGTCCGACAGCTTCATGATCTCGTCCAGATCTTCGGAGATCAGTAGGATGGCTGATCCGCTTTCGCGCGCAGCGGCGAGCCGCGCATGGACATAGTTCACCGCCCCGATATCGAGGCCTCGCACAGGCTGGTTCGCCACGATGATCTGCGGGTTTTCCTCTAGCACGCGGCCAAGGATCAGCTTCTGCATGTTGCCCCCAGACAAGAGCCGGATGCGCGTATCAGGGCCCGGACAGCGGACGTCGTAGGTCTGGATCAAGTGTTCAGTGTGGCGACGCGCTTTGGCCCAGTCCATCCATCCGGCGCGGGCGAAATCAGTCTGGTAGGTCTCTAGGATCGCGTTCTCGGTCAGGTCAAAATCAGCGATTGTGCCGGTCTTGTGCCGATCTTCGGGGATACGGCCGACACCGTGGGCGATGGCCGTACGCGCGTCCCATTGCGCAGGTGTTTGGCCTGCGATCTGCATCTCGCCCGACTGCAAGCTCAGGACTCCACTGATCAGGTCCGACAAAGCCCCCTGCCCGTTGCCAGACACACCAGCAATGCCGGTGATCTGCCCTGCATTCAGCGACAAGTTCACCTCCTGCAAGACCCCGGCAGAGGCTTTGGACAATGTGAGCAGCGCGGGGCCGGCGGGCATGGCGGGCACATCTGGCGCGCGCACCTCGCCGCCGACCATGATGCTGGCCAGTTCTTCGGCGCTGGTATCGCCAATCCCGCGCTCGGCCACCAGACGCCCGTGGCGCAGGACCAAGACACGGTGGGTAATCGCCATGACCTCGTGCAGCTTGTGAGAGATAAAGACGATGGACAGCCCCATGCTGATTGCCTCTCGCAGGGTCGCGAACAGGGCGTCGGTTTCTTGGGGCGTCAGAACGGCGGTCGGCTCGTCTAGGATCAGCACCTTTGCCTCGCGGTAGAGAGCCTTGAGGATTTCGACCCTCTGCCGTTCACCAACGGTCAGCGCACCGACGCGGGCGTCGGGATCTACCGTCAGATGAAATCGCGCGGACAGATCGCGGATTTTGTCTTTGACCCGCGCGGGACGCAGGCTGAATGTCCCCAGTCCTTGCGTGCCAAGGGCAATGTTCTCCCAAACGGTCAGATTATCGGCCAGCGTGAAGTGTTGGTGCACCATCCCCACGCCTGCATCTAGGGCCGCACGCGGAGCGCCTGCGGGCAAAGGTTTCCCAAACGCCTCGACCTGTCAACGGCGGAGTAAAATTCGGCCATTGTGGCGGAGCAAAAGTCGGCCAGTTTGGGGCGAGCGCCTTGGAGCGTGCGGCCCTCATATAGCAAGCCCGGTCCAAGGCGCATTGGCCGTCAGGCCAATTCTGTGAGGT
>NZ_JBGFGN010000118.1:0-13116 GCF_041224595.1 Donghicola sp. XS_ASV15
TGTTGGTTTTGGTCATCGGGGTCTCCGTGTGGTTCGTGGTTGAAGCGGTCAAACTCCACCTCGACCATACACCTCGATGGCCACCCGGGATTACACCGTTGGCGGTGCGGAAATTACACCACGTGCTCGGACACTAACAAATCAGTGATCGCGCTCATTTCGGACCAAGATGACCTACCCGATTCAGCAAGGTATTTACCTCGCTGCAATCTATCTCTTTCGCCCATCACGGGAGATATCATTGCGGAAGTCATGCGCGTGACGTGGAAAGCTCCGTCCCGACGCCTCACGGCGATGCTTCGGCAGCATGATCTGAAAATCGCCAGTCTTCCATACTGCGTTATCCTAGGCGCACTGGAACAGGTTGAACCCGGTCGCACCGTCGAGACAGTTATCAAAGCTCTTAAATGCGGCGCGCAGCCGCCAGATGGTCCCTCGCTCGATGATCTGTATCTGCCAAAATCACTGCAGGACCACATGGATGCGGTCCTGACAGATATTGCCGATTTCCGTGCAGGCGTTGTGGCTTGGGCAGACGTCTCAGTTTCAACCTTGCTCTTCGGACCTCCCGGCAATGGAAAGACAACTTTGGCACGAGCACTCGCGGGTTCCGGGCGCCTCCATTACGTTTCATGCAGTTTTTCAGACTGCCAAGCGAACGGGAGCCTTTCGGATTTCCTCAAAGCTCTGCAGAAGCGCTGTGCCGAAGCTATTTCACATGCGCCCAGCCTGATTTTCTTCGACGAATTGGACAGTTATGTCGACCGCGGCACGAACAGCGGACGTAATGATACCTACATGCGGCTCGCTGTGAACGGCCTTCTGCAAGTGCTGTCTGAGCAAAATGATGCACCAGGAGTGGTTGTCGCAGCTGCTACAAACCACCCTGATGACGTTGACCCGGCGATCATCCGAGCGGGTCGGTTTGACCATCACATTATGGTTGGACCACCCGACAGAGAAGGAGCCGGCACGATTTTGCGGAAACGCCTCGGTTCGGACGCAAACCATCTGGATCTCTCTCGTGCATTGAATGCACTGACGGGCCTGTCCGGCGCGGACATCAGCACCTCTGCCGCCAAAGCCCTTTCGATTGCGCGCCGAGCCCGCCGACCCATTCAAGTCGAGGACCTTTTAACGGTCACAGAGAAACTGATCCCTGCTTCATTTTCCGAGAACACTTGGCGTATCGCGGTCCACGAGGCCGGGCACGCCATCGCGCGCGCATGCCTAAGCCTGCCACATCCGGAACGTGTCTTGCTCTCGCCCACCTCATCCTTCGTGGAGGGCAATTTTCCCAGTCTGCTACGCCGCCCAGATGTTGATGCAATGTTGGCTGTATTTCTCGGCGGCCGCGCCGCGGAGCGCCATGTGTTCGCGGATATTTCCTCTGGGGCCGAAGCGGATCTACGCCAAGCCACGAAATTTGCTCTCGACATCAAAACGCGTTCCGGCTTGACGACCGACAACGTCTTGCATCTTGGGTATTCGATGGATCGACCGGAAACTTGGCCACCGACTCTTCATGATGCCCTCCTGCGCATGATGCAGGTCGGTGGCAACTTGGCGGCCAGGGCAATCGCCGCGAACGAAGCGCAGCTGCTCGCCTTTGCGAAAGCACTTCAAGAAGAGCGAGAGCTGGGCAGTCATCGACTGAAAGATTTGCTATCCGGCATCACAGTCCTCGACCGAACGAACGATGGCTCTCACCCGACGAAGTCTTCCGAGCACATCGAAAAGGCGCTGGTGGGCACCCAAGTGTCTACTCAGCCCACAACGACGGGATGACAACTTACATCAAGTTTCTTCCGTGGGCGCTTTGGTCGCCCGCGGCTTTCTGGACGGCGCATTGCCCAGCCGCCCCATGAACTCCTGAAGCAGGCTGTCGAAGCGCGCGGCATCCTCCGCACGCCTTGCGTCGGCGTCCCTAACTCGATCCCTCATCCCCTCAATCTCGAATTCAAGCTGTGCGGCACGTGCCAGAGGCCTTCCAGCTGTGCCTTGTCCAGTTCATTTCCGGATTGGACGATACCGCTGTAAGTTGTGAACCGGGCTTCAGCCTTGTCCCGCCGATCTTCAGCGTCTTCTTTGGCTTTTTCTGCTTCTACAACCTGCTCTTGAGCTGCGTGCAGCTGCTCCTTCAATTCGCAAACCTCATCGGTCAAGCAACTAATATCCGCATACGCCTCGTTGATCCGCTTCTCCATTTCCTCCCTTTCCTTGCTCCACATGCGCTCACGCTCCGCCATCTGACTGCGCAGGCGCTCGATCTCACGCAAGTGAAGCTCTTCGCGAATGTCCGCACGGTCGTTGGCCGTTTTCCAAAGGCCCAAGGCAAGCAACTTCGCTTCCTCCAGAAAAGCGTCCGGCAGCTCGGATACCTCAGCAAGGTGTGCATTCCGACGGTTCCACAGCCCTGTGAAAGCCGGAATGTAGGAGTGGGCCTTGGACCCCAACTTTGCCTGTACGTTCCGGGTCGATGCCTCGGTGCCGTCTTCCTGCAATGCCTGCGCGGCTTCAAAGACGTCTTCGATTTCGATAGTCATGAGCGATAGCTTTCTTACTCAATATCGCGCAGGTATGCCGGTCGATTTCGGAATTCGCCTCCTTTAGGTGGAGAAAGTGTGGATAACTTCGGGGGCGAGCATCGGATCCGCTAGCATCGTAGATGCTACAGCTGTTGTAACAGTTGTCTGGCCCGCGGGTCGCACGGGCGATCAGGTAGTGCGTGAATGGACTGGACGAGAAGCAATTGCAGCCGCTGTCATGGACTCGTGACCATTTTTGACACCCTTGAAGGTTACCTTGAGGTTAACGAGGACAACCTGAGGAGCCGGTATCATGATCACATGCAACGCCATCAAGGAATTCGCCACACCGATCCCTAGGCACCTGCGTCGTTCACTCAGCCGTGGGCTTGCACGGGAATCCTTTGCCACCGCGCAGCGCTACGATGGCGACATGGCCCGGCTCCTCGAAACCAGCTTCTCCATGACGCAGAACATCAAGAACCGCCAGCGCATCGCCGCGCGAATGAAACGGCTGCCGGGCATGGTCAGCGTCACGCGGTTTGGCGACGGGCTCTGCGCCGTGTTGCGTACCCAGCGCGAGATGATCCTCATCGATGACCAGGGCGAGCACTTTCGCGAGCAGATACTGCTCTACACCCGGGTGACCTTTGCCCGGATCAAGGACGGTATGGATTTTACCATGAAACGCGTCTCCTTCTCCGGCCATGCGCTGGAGCGCCTGGTGCAGCGCTCCGATTGCCCTCTGAAGGGACTGCTGGGCCAGATCGACGCCGAGGCCCTTTCGATCCTGCGGACCACGTGGGACCAGACGGACGATGAGCGTAGCTATCAGCACGCCCTGTGCGAAGGCGTCTGGGCCGGTCAGTACGACAGTTCCGAGGTCGGCACGAATTGGCCGCTGCGCTACCGCACCGAAGAAGACCGCCGCATCCCGACCTTCAGCGTGCGCACTTTCCTGTCGCCCGAGGAGATGAATCCGGTTGTCTGGCTCGGCTGGCAAGGCGATGACAGTATCGCGATGGCATCTTGAAGGAGATTTGGGTGATGGACTGGGAAGACCTCCGAGCGGCGCTGCCGGAGGACAAGGCGCGCGACCTGCGCGAGACGATCGGCGAGACGCTCGCGGCCTATGGCGTCACAGTGGCCGACATGCAGAAAGGCTTGGTCCTTCTGCGGGACGCCGAGGGGCGCGGTATGACCTGGCAGACGCAGTCTGTCAGCCGTCAGCTGCTGACTATCGACACCCCTGCCGCTTGGAGCCCTGCTCTGCCCCTGGCGGAACTGGGCGATGGCGCCGGCATCGAACTGCGCCGACCGGCGGACTCCGTGCGGATCGTGGCACTGTTCGAACCGCCCTTTGTTGCTGCCTTCCGTCGGAAGCTGGCACTGGTCAAACGGAAGTACCCGGGGTGGTCCGGATTCGGTGCTGGCAACGACCGCTTCGACAAGGACGAGCGCGACTACAAGCTGGCTGCTGGGCGCGGTTTGACCGCAGCGCTTCGGCGCGAGGTGTCGGGCGAGGCGCTGCTCGACGCGCTGGCCGAGGCCGCCAAGACCAATCTGCTGAACTGGCGGCTGAAAGATGCCTTCTCTCCCTCCATCCGAAGGGACGAGCAGGCACAGGTGTTTGGCGCCCTCCTGTCCCATCGCGACGACGATGCGGCGCACCCACAGGCAATTGCCGACTTCATTGGGGCATGGCGCGCACTGAACCCGGATGGATCCCGCGACACCGCCCGCCAAATCGCGGAATATCTGCTGTTCCTGTGCCGGCCCGATGCGGCGATCTTCTTCAAGCATGGCGTGCTGCACGACGCCTACTACGAGGCCACCGCACGCGCCTTCCCGTCCAGCGATGCCGCCAGCGACTACGTGGAAGAGCTGCGCTTTGCCGAGAACTGGCGCGAGGCGTTGACGGAAGCCGGTCATCCGCCGCGCGACCTGCTAGACGTCCAGAGCTTTCTCTGGGTGAGCCACGGCGGCGCCGCAGCCCCGCCCCCACAAACCGAAACGCCGACACAGACGCCCGACGCCGCCCTGCCGTCCCGTCCGAAGGAGGACACCGCCATGAAGCCCCTGAACACGATCCTCTACGGCCCGCCCGGGACCGGCAAGACCTATGCCACCTTCAGCAAGGCGGTGGAGATCTGCGACGGCGTGGAGGCGGTCGCGAGTATGGACGGTGACGCCCTGAGGGCCCGCTACGCCGCGCTGCGCAAGGCTGGCCGAATCGGCTTCGTGACCTTCCACCAAAGCTATTCCTATGAGGAATTTGTCGAAGGCCTCCGTCCCGAAGGCGGTGCCGACGATGCCGGTTTCACGCTTCAGCCGCGCAACGGTGCGTTAAGGGAGATCGCGGAACTTGCCGAGAGGGAAAGCATGGAGATAGCCAATGGAATTCCTCAAGCTGTCACCCATGCTCCTTTAACGCTCCAGAACCGGAGAGTTTTCAGAATCTGGCTTGGCGACGAAGACGAGGGAGACACTCTCTTTGAGGAATCTCTTCGCGAGAATCACATCCGCTTCGACATCGGCACCGCCGATCTCACCGATGCCATCTTTGACGATCCTGAGAAAATTAGAAGTGCATACTCAGAAGAAGGCGCTTCCACCGGTCGGCCCATGAGTCGCCCTGATGTCAAACGGATACAGGATTTCAGAGCCAATATGCGTATCGGTGACATCTTTTACGTACCTAAGGGTACAGAACTTACACGAGCAATAGGCCAGATTACGGGTGATTACGAATTCCAACCTCGCTACGAAGGTGATCGATATGCGCAACTAAGGAAGGTTCGCTGGCTCTGGGTCGACAAAGAAGGCATCAAAAACAAGCCGACATTCAACTTCACATCTCACGGCTCTCAGCTTGAAAGAGTCGAGCACGATTGGATCGAGTGTTCGGAGTTCGAAAACTTGATGAACCAAGGCACTGTCAGTGCAAAGGTCGAGGCATTGCCGAATAAATCCTTCGTCCTTGTCATGGACGAGATCAACCGTGCCAATATATCCAAAGTCTTTGGCGAACTGATCACCCTGCTCGAAGAGGACAAACGCGCCGGAGCGGAGAACGAGGTCAGCGTACGCCTGCCCTATTCGGGCGAAAATTTCACCCTGCCCGCAAACCTGCATTTCCTCGGCACGATGAACACAGCCGACCGCTCCATCGCGCTGCTCGACACCGCGCTGCGCCGCAGGTTCCACTTCGAGGAGACGCCGCCCCAGCCCGACCTCCTTAAAACCATCGACGGGATCGACCTGCCGCTGCTGCTGACCCGGCTGAACCAGCGGATCGAATACCTCGTGGACCGCGACCACCTGATCGGCCACGCCTTTTTCATCGCCTGCAAGACGCGGGACGACGTGGACACCGTCATGCGCCGCAAGGTGATCCCGCTGCTGGCGGAGTATTTCCACGAGGACTGGGAGCACATTGTCGCGGTGCTGGGTGGCAAGGAACAGGGTTTCATCGCGAAGGAGGCGCTGACAGTTCCGCCCGGCCTGCACCTCGGGATGGACGAGGCGCGGTATCGCTACACCGTGCGTGGGAGCTTCCCGCCGGACGCCTATGCCGGGCTTCAGGCGTGAGCCAGCTGACCGTCCGCGAATGGGGCTACATCGACCTCGGGCCGGAGGCTGCGCTGAGCCGGGCGCAGGCCGATGGCTTGCTTGATCTGGCGGACCGGGCGGCCCCGGCCCTGCGGCTCAAGACCTCCACCGAGGAGGGCGAGAAGATCCTGCTCGACGGGCGGCGCAAGCTGCGTGCGCAGCAAGTGGTGGGCGTGCTGGCGACCAAGGGCGCCACGCTGGAGATCCTGCCCAAGATTGACCGCGACGACGGCGGCGCGCGGGCTGAGCTGATCCATATGCTGGCGGTCGTGCAGGGACTGGACCTCTCGACGCTCGACCTCGCCGGGATGGACGCGCAGCAGCACAGCCTGCTGGAGCTGCTGATGGCGCTCTTTGCCGCCGACCTGCTGAAGCAGCTTAGGCGCGGTGCCCCGCATCGCTACACTGGGCAGGAGGATAACTTGCGTGCGCTGCGCGGCTCGCTCGACGTGGTGCGGCAGTTCTCGACGCTGGCCGGGCGGCAGGACCGCCTCGCCTGCCGCTTCGACGAGCGCACGGCGGATACGCCAGTGAACCGCCTGCTGCGGGCGGCAACGCTGTTGCTGCTGCGGCTCACCACCCGGCAAGAGACGCGCAAGACCCTGACCGAGGCGCTGATCCATCTCGACGGCGCAGGCCCCCTGCCCAGCGGCCCGGTGCGCCTGCCGGCCTTCGATCGCAGCAATACGCGCTTCGCACCGCTCTGCCGGAGGGCCAAGCTGTTCCTCGACCATCACTTCCAGGCGACGTCGTCGGGCCGGGCCGAGGGCATCGCGCTGCTCTTCCGCATGAACGTGCTGTTCGAGGAATGGGTGACGGTGCTGCTGCGCCGCCATCTCTCACCGCAGGGCTGGCATGTGCAGGCCCAGGCCAGCGGGCAGTCAGCGCTGTTCCGCAACGGCGCGGGCGTCTTTGCCATGCGCCCGGACATCGTGCTGACCCGCGCGGGCGAGACCCATGTGCTGGATACGAAGTGGAAGCGGCTAGAGGGCCCCGATGACCCCAAGCGCGGCGTCTCGCAGTCCGACGTCTACCAGATGCTGGCCTATCGCGATGCGTGGCGCGCGGACAGCGTGACGCTGATCTACCCGACCGAAGGCACGGCCCGCACGGACAGGCTGCACACGGCGAACGGCACGCCCTTCAGCCTGCTGGAGGTACCGATGACCGACACCCGCCGCGCAGGACAGGCTCTGATGGCGCAGGTGCTGGACGCAATCGGAGGCGTCACGGTAGCGCGTTGATGTCAGACCGCTGGTGGCCGTCGACCATGGCGGCCAGTTCCGGCGGAGCCAGCACCTCGACCTTGTCGCCCCACTGGTACAGGTACCACGTCATCTCGGTCCAGCCGGAGGTGGTGAAGCGCACGATCAGGCTGCCGTCCTCCGCGTTTTCTACGACCTGCTTGGGGTGAAAGACGAATTCGGCGGCCCGCTTGGCAGGCTCCCCCGGCAGGAAGCGCCAGACCACCTCGGCCAGCTGCTTCGGATCGTGCCAGACGCCGAAGCTTTCGGCGACATAGGCTTCGATGTCGAAATCCTCGTCCAGCGCGAAACTCGTGTTGCCGCAACTGGCCTCGCGGATCAGGTCGAGGCGGTACTTGCGCAGTTCCGGCCCCCTCTCCGGCTGCCGCGCCACGAGGTAGCCGCGCACGCCCTGCAGGATGCCATAGGGTTGCACCACGCGCGGGGCCTCGTCGCGCCCGTAACACATCGACAGCACGAAGGGCCCGCGCAGCGCCTTGCTGATCGCCTCGAGCACTTCCGGATCCTTGCGGGTGCGCGGGCCGAAGGTGGCGACATGGCCGTAGACCTGAAGGAAGGTCTCGGCCTCGACCTGCGCACGCCGCGCCTTGTCCTGGTCCATCCGTGCAAGGATGCCGTCCCGCAAATCGCGCAGCGCCGCCGCATGGGCGTTGTCCGCATCCATGCCGCGCAGCGCGAGGTCCAGCGCCTCGAGCGTGGTGTCGGGCTTCTGCGGCAGGTCAAAGACCGCCGCCGCCGGGATGCGGAAGCGGGCGCGGCGCTCCGCGTCCTCCAGCCGTTCGACCTCGAAGACGTCCTGCAGGGCCTCGACCATGCGCAGCGCCGTCCGTTTCACGACGTTGAATTCCTCGATGATCTGATCATAGGAGACGCCTTGCCGCCGGGCCGCCGCCATGCGTGCAAGTCTCAGGAGTTGGGTCGCTTTCTGAAAAGACATGGCTGCACCGTGACAGGTTTTGACACGCTTGTGAATTAGTTAAAGTAGCGAGCACTGACAATCGAGTCGCGCTGAAGAAGAAGGACCACGCTCATGCCGACACCCCGCGCCGAACTGAAATCCGCCATCATCGACCGCCTGAACGCTGTCTGCCAGGAACATCCGATGGGCCACCAGGGGGCCTACGCTAACCGCTACATCTTCAAGGGCGAAAATGGCACCACCACCGAGATCCTCTTCGAGAAGAGCGACCGCAGCCCTGCGAACCTCTGGGTGCTGGAAACGCTGCTTGCACCTGCGGCGAATGCCGGAGTGAGCTGGAAATCTTCACCTGCCAGCAAGCTCTACCAGTCGCCCGGCGCCAACGGGAAGATGAAGTATGGCCGCCATTCCGCGCTGGAGAAGATGGACATCCTCGGCAAGGCCGATCTGGCGTGCGTGAACCTCTCTTCCGTGCAACAGCTCGACCGCATCCTCGACGCCCTCGACGCCGCCTGAAGGTATTTCCATGAAGCGCCACGGTGACACCATTCTGCTGTCCGCTACGGACCTCATGCGCTTCATGGGCTGCTCCCATGCCACGCGCCTCGACCTTGATTATCTCGACAGGGTCGAGGGGCTGACGCCGAATGCCGTCTCCGAAGATGCGGTGCTGTTGCAGCGGCAGGGCGATGCTCACGAAGAGGCGCATCTGGAGACCCTCAAGCAGGATCACGACGTTATCGAGATCGACCGCGGTGACCTCTGGGAGAATGCCGATCAGACCCGCGCGGCGCTGGCGCAGGGTCCAGGCGTGGTCTTCCAGGGGGCGCTGGCGCAAGGGCGCTGGGGCGGCTGGTCGGACTTCCTCGAACGGGTCGACACGCCCTCCGACCTCGGGCCGTTCAGCTACGAGGTCGCCGACACCAAGCTGAAGCGCAAGGCCACGCCGAAGCATGTCCTGCAACTGGTGCTCTACTCCGACCTGCTCGCCGAGCTGCAGGGCTTGATGCCCGAACACGCCCATGTCGAACTGGGCGACGGCAGCCGCGCGACCTTGCGCCTAGCCGATTACGCCGCCTACGCCCGCCGCGCCCGCGCGCGTCTGGAACACTTCCTCGACGCCCCCACACCCACGCGCCCGGTCCCCTGCTCGGACTGCGGCCTGTGTCGCTGGTCGGAGCATTGCGCGGCACAGTGGGAGGCCGAGGACAGCCTCTTCCGCGTCGCCGGGATCTCGCGCGCGCAGGTGGCCAAGCTGGAGGCGGCGGGCGTCACCACCATGACCGCCCTCGGGCAGCGCGAAGACCCCGTGCGCCGCCTCGCCCATGCCACGCTCGACCGCCTGCGCGTGCAAGCCCGGCTGCAGACTGCCCGCAAGGACGGCCCGCCCAGCTACGAGCTGCGCCCGGCGGAGGACATGCGGGGCTTTGCCCTGCTGCCGCAGCCGTCCGAGGGCGACATCTTTTACGACATCGAGGGCGATCCGCATGTGGACGGCGGCCTCGAATACCTGCACGGCCTCTGGTCCGGGGGCCGGTTCGAGGCGCTCTGGGCCCACGACCACGCCGCCGAGGCGCGCGCGCTGGAAACCCTGCTCGACCGCTTTCGGGCGCAGCGCGACGCGCATCCCATGGCGCATATCTACCACTACGCCCCCTACGAGATCACCGCGCTGAAGCGGCTGACCACCAAGTACGGCATCGGCGAGGACTTCCTCGACCTGCTCCTGCGCGAAGGGCGGTTCGTCGACCTCTACGCCGTGGTGCGCGGTGGGCTGATCGCCTCGGAGCCGAACTATTCGATCAAGTCGATGGAGACCTTCTACGACCGCACCCGCGACGGCGAGGTGAAGACCGCGGGCGGCTCCATTGTGGCCTACGAACGCTGGCTCGACAGTGGCGAACAGGCGATCCTCGACGAGATCGAGGATTACAACCGGATCGACTGCGTCTCCACCGAGGAACTGCGCGACTGGCTGCTCTCTGTTTCACCGATGGAAGACGTCTGCCTGCAGATGCCCCCGCCGGTGCCCGAGATGCCCGACCCCGAGCGCGAGGCGCTGGAGGCGATGATCGTCGCCACCGATCATGACGACGCGCACAAACGGATGCTGCTGAACCTCGGCCTGTTCCACGGGCGCGAGCAGAAACCGGCGCAATGGGCCGTCTTCGACACCGCCGCGCGGGAGGGAGAGGACCTGCTCGACGACCTCGATGCGTTGGGGCTGCTGACGGCCATCGGTCCGGTCGAACAGATCAAACGCTCCTTCGGGCGCAGCTACAGCTACCCCGCGCAGGAGACGAAGCTGCGCGAGGGGTCCTCCGTGACCATTCCGAACTTCGATGGTCCACCCGCCAAGGCCATCATCACAGATTTCGACCGCAAGGCGCGGCGCGTGACGATCAAGGTCGGGCCGGGCAAGGACGACCTGCTGGAGGACCGCCTGAACCTCGGTCCTGACTGGCCGCTGAACACCTCCGGCCTCGCTGCCGCCCTGCGCGAGGTCATCGCCGATCAATGCGGCCCGGTCACGCATCGCGCGCTGGACGACTTTCTGCACCGGCGCGCGCCGCGCCTGTCCGGTGTCGCGCTGCTGGACATCTCGCGTGCCGATCCGGTGGATACCGTGCGTGAGGCGATGCTGGCTCTGGACGAGAGCATCCTGCCGATCCAGGGACCGCCCGGCACCGGCAAGACCTATGTCACCGCCCGCGCGATCCTCGCGCTGGTGCGGCAGGGCAAGCGGGTCGCCGTCAGCTCCAACAGCCACGAAGCGATCCGAAACGTGCTGATGGGCTGCCTCGACGCGCTGGAGGTCGATGATGAAGTGACGCTGATCCACAAGGCCGGGCGCGAGCACGGCTACCCCGAGGACTGCCCGGTGGGCGTGGCCTTCAGCAACGAGGACCCGGAGCTGCTCGACGCGGACATCGTCGGAGGCACGACCTTCCTGTTCTCGCGCCCCGAGTTCGAAGGGCAGTTCGACGTGATGGTCGTGGACGAGGCCGGTCAGGTCAGCCTCGCGAACCTGACCGCCATGGGGAGGGCCGCGCGCAACATCGTGCTCGTGGGCGACCCGAACCAGCTGCCGCAGGTGATCCAGGGCAGCCACCCGGAGCCGGCGAACCTCTCCTGCCTCGAATGGATGCTTGGCGAACAGACGACGGTGTCCGAGGACCGGGGGATCTTTCTCCCCGTCTCGCGCCGGATGCATCCCGACCTCTGCGCCTATGTCTCAGACCAGTTCTACGCAGGCCGCCTGAGCGCCCATGACAGCGCCGCCGCCCGCTCGGTCCGGGCCGAAGGACTGCCGGAAACCGGCGCCTGGTGGGTCGACGTCCCGCACGAGGGCAACGCCCAGATCGCCCACGAGGAGGTCGCCGCCATCCGCGATTGCATCGCCCGCCTGACCGCCGGCACATGGCAGGACGGCACAAAGGAGCGTCCCCTGCGCGGATCAGACATCATCGTCGTGGCCCCCTACAACGCACAGGTCAACGCCCTGCGCGATGCCTTGCCCGCGAACGTACGCGTCGGCACGGTGGACAAGTTCCAAGGCCAGGAAGCGCCGGTCTGCCTCGTCTCGATGACCGCCTCCAGCACCGAGGAAACCCCGCGCGGCATGGAGTTCCTGTTCTCTCGCAACCGCATGAACGTCGCCGTCTCCCGCGCCAAGGCGCTGGCGCTTGTCTTCGGTGCGCCCCGACTGCCGGACAGTCCTTGCGATAGCTTGGAACAGATGCGTATGGTGAACGCCGTTGCGGCGCATACTGCACTTGGCGGCAAGGCATAACGGATCGGGCACCACATAGGCGCGCTCGCGCTGTGCCTAATTATTAGCGCCAGACTTCTAAGGTACTTGATGTGACTTCAGCCGCTTCTTTTGATCGAAGGTGATTGCGGGTCGATCTGGACGCCCCCCTAAATAACAGGTATCCTCTGGCAAATACGCTCACACGTTCGGAACACCTCCGGCGCACACGCGGCACACAAATTCACCTCTCCGGCGTGAAAGCCTCGGCGGGACACAGAGCAAAATCAACGGCTTAACGGGTATGGGCGAAAATAGCTCCAATCCCTACCGCCGGAGCCACTGAAAATCCCCCTAAAATAGTTCCATGTCGCTTCTTTTGGGGCTCGTCTTACTGGGCTCTGTAGGGATTTGATCCGTCAGGACAACGCGTGCCTTACCGGATACTGGGTGAAAATGAAGCCGCCGCGCAGAAAACCCACCCAAGTCCATTGCCATAATCGGAAACCGCTCGGTTTGCAGGTACGTCAGGGCAAAGGTTGCGTTGTTTTTGCCAATGTCCCCAAGCCCCGATTTCATCAGGGCCCCGCCAAAGAGCTTGGCGCGCATGCGACCGCGCTCTGCACCCATCCGCATCAACCCATTGATCAAGAGTTCCATCGCGACTGCGCCGTAGCTGGCACTATGGCCACGTTCTGTGCTCAGGAAATAATGGTTCGCGCCGCCCACCCCTGCTTGCGGATCGAAAATACAAACCGATACGCAGGACCCAAGCACAGTTGAAATCACAAGCCGAGGGTCGGAGGATACATCGGTTTCTCCGGAGACGATTGTTTTCAGTCGGCATTGCATGCCCTCTGGCCAGTCGATGCATCGCGACATCAGGCGACGTGCCTTCGCATGTGAACGGCGGAGCAATACTCGGCCACGGTAGCGACGGCATAGTGTTGTCGCGGGCGGCGTAAAAGTCGTCCACTTTTGCCCTTTCGGATTTCGGGAGGGCTTGGGGATATACACCGTGGACTTGTATTTGAAGGTGCG